>CAZZDI010000123.1:0-3525 GCA_964653155.1 uncultured Flavobacteriaceae bacterium
ACACCAAATTTTCGGGCATTGGGGTAAGCCTCGTTATCTTTATAGTTGCCCCTAAAATTGAAGTCTATTCTAAACACCTTAAAAATATTGCCAATACCCAAACTGTATTCGTAATACGGCTCGTTTGATGGCGCCACCAACTCAATATTATTGGGGTTACTGGTGGTACTTAGCGCAATATTTTCGTCGGACAGTTCGCCCCAAGCCCCACGAACGCTTACAATTTCTCGCAGGTTGAGTTTGCGCAACCACGGAATTCTTGAAAACAATCGCCCATTAAAATTATGCTCAAAATGGAACGAGGCATAGGTATCGGTTACGAACTCATAAAAATCGAGTTGAGAAAAGGTGTTGTAAATAGAAAAATACGACTGGTTACCCGGCACGATGCTTAAAAGCCCAAGCGGCACTTCGCCAAAGGTTTTGCCTACTTCCACAGAGGTGGTCAATCGCCCAAAGCCGCCCACTTGCCAAGGTTGCAAATACGAAAACTGCAGTTTGGTATAATCGAAATCGCTATCCATTACCGTTTTATCACCACGGCTCACCTGCGCAAACAGCCGCGCAAAATCGTCGTTGGCCGTTCGGCGTTCCACACCAAAACCGGTCATTTTTCGCTTCGGGAAATACGATACCGAAAAGGTAGATTCATATTGTTTAATTTCCGATTTTACCCCATCTGGCGTGTTGTAATCCAAACTAAAAGTTGGTGATGCCGACTCCAACGTTCGGTAGTTGGCTCCCAAGCGCAGCACCACATTTCGCCACGGTTCGGCCTCAATAGCCACACTGGTGAGGTTGATATTGGTAAGCTTATCGTTGGTACTCGTGCCCACCAAAGCCGACGAGGCCAAACTGCGCCCCAACACATCGGTACTGGTGGTTAGGCTCGCCCCGATTTGTTCCACATCACGACGGTTTCCTCCAGAAATAATAAACCGGCTTTTTTTATCGAGCAGCCATTTTCCTGACATGCCGTATTTAAACTTGTCGTCGCGAAGCCCATAGGCCACAAAACCTTCCAAACGCCATAAATCGTTGGGACCAAAATAAGTTCGGCCGCCCGTACGCAGTCGCAAGCCTTCCACTTCGTTAAACCCGAAAGTGGAGAAAATAGGGCCATAATCCAACGGCAGGCTATTGAACTCGATATAGCCTGATGCCAAAACGCTTCCTAAATTGTAAAGTCGTTTAAACTTTTTTACCGTTTTTAGGGTATCGAGCATTTTATAAACGCCCTTTTCGTCTTTATTAAGTTCTTCTAAACGGTTCTGCGACCAAAACGCATCGTCGCGATTGTAAACATCTTGGTTATAATTGTACACTTCCTTTTCGTAAAAGGCTTCGTCCTTTTTTATATCGAACTTATAATTGTCGTAAAGCGTGGTGCGCTTTCCATAAATACCCCGAGATTTTTCCTTTTTATTGAATGCGAAATCGGTCATCATATAATCTCGCTTTATCAAAAACAACGAATCGCTGAGCACCTCAAATTCCTGCTCAATATAAATTTCCTTTACCCAATTGATATTGGCACTTTTTGACGCCTGAAGATTGATTTCCTTAATGGCATAAGTGGTATCGGCCACCCAAAAATCGCCCTTAAAGGTGAGCTCGTTTTTTCGGCGCGGATAATAAATAATATTGTAGCACCATTTGTTATCGATGTAGGCACTATCCAAAAGTTTGTAATTGTAAGTACTGATCCCTGTTTTAGAAAGCGGACTCACGAAACTTTTATCGAAAAAACGCAGGTAATTATCGTACACATCAAAATCGTTGTACAAATCGTCAACAAAATCGATGATGACTTGGTTATCGCTAAAGCCTGAATTTTTATTACCTTTTAAAATTTCCTTGGTTTTATTGATGGTGTTATCGCCATACACTTCGGAAGCGGCTTCGTTAATGAACATAGGCAAATAGGTTTTACCCGTAACGCGCGAGGTATCTACTTCATTAAACACAAATTCCATCCCACGGAACAACCTGCTTTTAATGAGTGCGCTGTCGATGGTATTGATATCGAATTCTACTTTTTCGTATTTATCGTATTGGTATTGATCAAACTGTTTTAAGCCGTTGCTGCGTTTATGCGCCCAAATTTTACGCAGTAGATCAATAGCCGGATTATTCTTTTTTGGCTGTTTTCCAGCCACAATAACCACTTCGCTTAGTTCTGAACGCGCTTCCTTCAAAACATATTTAAGATTATAATTCACCTTTTTTTCCAAAGGAAAGACCAAGGTTTCGTACCCCATAAAAGACACCGAAAGTTCAGCCCATGTTTCATCCGATTCCAAATAAAACTTGCCGTTTTCGTCTGTAATGGTTCCTTGTGTAGATCCTTGAAAAATAACGTTAGCGAATGGTATAGGTTCGTCGTTTTCATCAAACACGTGCCCGCTCACTTTGGTTTGGGCGAGTGACGAACAGGTTACGATAAAAAATAGGGCAAAAAGTAGTCTTAAGTTCATAATACAAAAAAACTTCATCAGCAATACTGCCGATGAAGCTTATATAACGTAAAAAAAATAAATTTATTTATAATTTGTACATCACCTTTTTAACGGCCTTGATCACATCTTCGTGATTTGGCAACCACTCGGCCAATAATACTGGCGAGTAAGGTGCGGGCGTATCGGCGGTGTTTATTTTCACCACAGGGGCATCCAAATAATCAAACGCTTCCGATTGTACCAAATACGTAATTTCGGTGGCAACGTTACCAAACGGCCAAGCTTCTTCCAATACTACTAAACGGTTGGTTTTTTTAACCGACTCTAAAATGGCTTTTCTGTCCATTGGACGTACGGTACGCAAATCGATAATTTCACAAGAAATGCCTTCTTTTTCCAATTCATCGGCGGCTTTGTAAGCTTCCTTGATGATTTTTCCGAAAGATACGATGGTTACATCGTCTCCCTTGCGCTTGATATCGGCAACACCTAATGGCAAAATGTATTCGCCTTCCGGCACTTCGCCTTTATCGCCATACATTTGCTCACTTTCCATGAAAATTACAGGATCGTCATCGCGAATGGCCGCTTTCAATAATCCTTTGGCATCGTAAGGGTTTGATGGCACTACCACTTTTAAACCAGGCGTGTTTGCAAACCAGTTTTCGAAAGCTTGCGAGTGCGTCGCTCCCAATTGCCCGGCCGAAGCTGTTGGCCCACGGAATACAATAGGGCACTTAAACTGCCCACCCGACATTTGGCGGATTTTTGCAGCGTTGTTTATAATTTGGTCAATTCCAACTAAAGAGAAGTTAAAAGTCATGTATTCAACAATCGGCCTGTTGCCCGTCATGGTAGAACCAATGGCCACACCGGCAAAACCAAGCTCGGCAATAGGCGTATCGATAACACGTTTTGGCCCGAATTCGTCCAACATACCTTTTGATGCTTTATAAGCTCCATTGTATTCGGCTACTTCTTCCCCCATTAAATAAACGCTTTCGTCTCTGCGCATCTCCTCGCTCATGGCTTCGCAAATAGCCTCTCTAAATTGAATTGTTTTCAT
>CAZZDI010000123.1:3625-7892 GCA_964653155.1 uncultured Flavobacteriaceae bacterium
ATGAAAATATTAGTGTGCATAAGTCATGTGCCAGACACCACATCAAAAATCAATTTTACCGATGGCGACACGAAGTTTGATACCAACGGCGTTCAATTTGTAATTAACCCTAACGACGAGTTTGGGTTGACCAGAGCCATGTGGTTCAAAGAAAAACAGGGCGCCACGGTTAGCGTTGTTAATGTTGGCGGACCGGAAACCGAGCCCACATTACGTAAAGCCTTGGCCATTGGGGCCGATGAGGCCATTCGTGTGGACACGGTGGCTACCGATGCGTTTTCGGTGGCCAAACAATTGGCAAAAGTTGTAAAAGAAGGCGGATATGATTTAGTAATCGCAGGTCGTGAATCCATCGATTATAACGGCGGTATGGTACCCGGAATGATTGCCGGGTTAATCGATGCCAATTTTATAAATAATTGCATTGGTTTGGAAGTTGATGGCACTTCGGCCACAGCAACACGCGAAATTGACGGTGGCAAGGAAACGGTTTCCACAGCACTTCCATTGGTTATTGGCGGACAAAAAGGTTTGGTTGAAGAGAGCGATCTTCGCATTCCTAACATGCGCGGTATTATGATGGCCAGAAAAAAACCGTTGAACGTATTAGACCCTGTTGATGCCCAAGCCGAAACCCATTCGGTTTCTTTTGAAAAACCGGCCCCAAAAGGCGCGGTTAAACTGGTAGAACCCGATAATTTAGACGAATTGGTAAACTTACTTCACAACGAAGCTAAAGTTATTTAATAACCAAATTTCAAGCACCAAATTCCAAGCATTTGCTATTTGGAATTTGTTTTTTGAGATTTATATTTTGAAAATATTATGTCAGTTTTAGTATATACAGAATCAGAACAAGGTACATTTAAAAAAGCGGCTTTTGAGGTGGCCTCGTACGCCAAGGCCGTGGCAGACCAATTAGGAACTTCGGTTACCGCCATTGCCATAAACAATAACGACACTTCGGCTTTAGCCAACTACGGTGTCGATAAAGTTTTAAATGTAAAAAACGAACAAATAAACAAATTCAACGCCAAAGCTTATGCGGCAGCAATCCAACAAGCTGCTGAACAGGAAGGCAGCAAGGTTGTGGTGGTTAGCTCTAGTGCCGATAGCAAATATTTGGCGCCGCTTTTAGCAGTTGGTTTAAATGCTGGTTATGCTTCCAATGTGGTTGCCGCGCCGTCAAGCAACAGTCCGTTTACCGTAAAACGTTCGGCTTTCACCAACAAAGCTTTCGAAAACATTCAAATCAACACCGATATAAAAATAGTTGGTGTTTCTAATAACGCCTTCGGTTTGGTTGAAAATAGTGGTAGCGCTTCCGCGGAAGACTTTTCGCCTGCCATTCCAGAATTGACCGTAAATGTTGAGTCGGTTGATAAAGCGACTGACAAAGTAACCATTGCCGATGCCGAAATTGTGGTTTCTGGCGGAAGAGGCTTAAAAGGCCCAGAAAACTGGGGTATGATTGAAGAATTGGCCGAAGTATTGGGCGCAGCAACAGCCTGTTCAAAACCCGTTTCCGACTTGGGCTGGAGACCCCACGGCGAGCACGTTGGCCAAACCGGAAAACCCGTAGCAGCCAATTTATACATTGCTATTGGGATTTCGGGCGCCATCCAGCATTTGGCGGGTGTAAACGCCTCAAAAGTAAAAGTGGTAATCAATACCGATCCGGAAGCACCGTTCTTCAAAGCGGCCGATTACGGCGTTGTTGGCGATGCTTTCCAAGTGGTTCCAGAACTCATTGAAAAATTAAAAGCTTTTAAAGCGCAACAGTAAAACGGCTTAAGCAGTTGTGTTTTTTGATTAATTCGTCAGTTCGAGTGATTTTGAGAAACGAAAAATCGTATCGAGAACTTTTACCCTAGTTCTCGATACAAATTTTCCTCATTTCAATCGAAAATCCACTCGAACTGACGTAAAACTTGATTTTCGGCTTCAATTTATGTTTTTAAATATTAATTATCGAGTCATTTATTTTTTTCATAAATTGTATAGTCCTTTTTAACTGCTTAAATTAGCATTTTGTACATAATTGTGCTTTGGCACTTGGTAAAGTTCTAATTTAAACAGTTCTTTGCGTTTTGAAAAAATTATGAGTTTAGTACGATTAAATATAAAAGGTATATCCTATAGCCAAACTCAAAATGGTGCTTATGCCTTAATTTTAAATGAAGTGGATGGCGACCGTAAACTCCCCATAGTTATTGGTGCGTTTGAGGCGCAATCTATAGCCATAGCTTTAGAAAAGGAAATTAGTCCGCCGCGCCCATTAACACACGATCTTTTTAAAAATTTTGCCGACCGTTTTGAAATTGTGGTAAAACAGGTGATTATCCACAAGTTGGTTGATGGCGTTTTTTACTCCAGTTTAATTTGCGAGCGCGATAAAATTGAAGAAATTATTGACGCCCGAACCAGCGATGCCATTGCTTTGGCTCTGCGTTTTCAGGCGCCTATTTTCACATACAAAAACATTCTAGACAAAGCCGGTATTTACCTAAAAGTAAACCCGAAAAAGGAAGAAGAAGAGAATACGGAAGATAGCATTTTAATGGACGAAATGGTAGCCAAGGAATTGGAACCCGAAACGCCCAAAGAAAACCTAAAGAGCAAAACTTTAGACGAACTTCAAAAAATGCTGGAAGAATCTGTTGCCAAAGAAGACTACGAAAAAGCGGCCCATATTCGTGACGAAATCTCTAAACGGGAATAAACTCCAAATTTTTATATGAAGAAGTTGTTTTTATTTTTTGCTGTCTGTTTTTTGCTTACTGCCCCTATTTCAGCTCAAAATAAAAACGATGATACTTTAGCCCATACCGTTCAGTCCGTCTCTGTGGCTGAAACACAACCCGATTTGTTAACTGAAGTTTCCCAAAATGACACAACAGTAACAGCCGAAATTTCTGAAACCACTTCTGAAAACATTAGCCAAGCTCAAATCATCCCCAGCCAAGGGTTTTCAATAAACAGTCTTTGGCGTGGCCTTTTGGGCATGGCCACTTTAGTGTTTTTGGCATTCCTTTTTAGCAGCAACCGCAGGGCAATCAATTGGAAAATAGTCGGTATTGGCTTGGCGTTTCAACTCCTCATTGCCATTGGCGTATTAAAAGTGGATTTAATCAAATCGGTGTTTGAATTTATTGGCGGACTTTTTGTCCAAATTTTAGAATTTACCAAAGCCGGCAGCAAATTCCTCTTTGAAGGCTTGGTGGTCGATATGGATACTTTCGGGTTTATTTTCGCCTTTCAGGTATTGCCCACCATTATTTTCTTTTCGGCATTAACTTCAGTGTTATACTATTTAGGCATTATTCAAACGGTCGTAAAAGGTTTTGGATGGTTGCTTTCTAAACTACTTAAAATTTCTGGTGCCGAAAGTTTAAGCGTTGCCGGAAACATCTTTTTAGGCCAAACCGAAGCTCCACTTTTAATAAAAGCCTATTTAGAAAAAATGAACAAAAGCGAAATGCTTTTAGTAATGATTGGCGGTATGGCCACTGTGGCCGGCGCTGTACTAGCTGCCTATATTGGTTTTCTGGGAGGCGACGATGCCGCAATGCGCTTGTTTTACGCCAAGCACCTTTTAGCTGCATCGGTTATGGCAGCTCCTGGTGCTATTGTAATCTCTAAAATTCTATATCCGCAAACCGAAAACGTCAATACCGATGTTACGGTATCCCAAGAAAAAATAGGCTCAAACTTTTTGGATGCCATCGCCAATGGTACAACCGAAGGCTTAAAATTGGCCGTAAACGTGGGGGCTATGCTATTGGTTTTTGTGGCTTTTATTGCCATGTTTAACTACGGATTTGAAAAAATAGGGCACTATTCCGGTTTAAACGAATGGATAACCTCTAACACCAGATACGAAATTTTATCTTTAGAATTCATATTAGGCTATGCCTTTGCGCCTTTAATGTGGCTTATTGGTGTAGCCCAAGAGGACATGGCGCTCATGGGGCAATTGCTGGGCATAAAATTGGCAGCCAGCGAATTTATTGGCTACATCCAGTTGGCCGACTTAAAAAATGCCACAAGCAGTATTCACTTAACCTACGAAAAATCCATTATCATGGCCACTTACATGCTATGCGGTTTTGCCAACTTTGCCTCCATTGGTATTCAAATTGGCGGTATTGGTTCGTTGGCTCCGGGTCAACGCAAAACACTATCAAAATTCGGCATGAAAGCCTTAATTGGTGGCACCATAGCTTCTTTGATTTCGGCCACCATCGCTGGGATGATTATTGGGTAA
>CAZZDI010000124.1:0-1442 GCA_964653155.1 uncultured Flavobacteriaceae bacterium
ACTTGGTCGGCATCTTCCTTTTCATTGTCCAAATCGGTTGCCAAGGCCACATCTTCCAAAAATTCGGCCAACGAACCCGTGGCATCGGCCAATTCCTTTTGGCCTTCCACAAAATCTTTCATACCGTTTAAAAGTTCCTCAATATTTTCCATTCGGGTAACGCCTTCCGGTGTACCGTCCTTATTGAATTCCTTTATCAATCCGCTGGTTCGGGTAACATGCTCGGCCAATTCAAAAACATCGGCGGTTTGGTTCAGCACTTGGTAACTTTCAATAAGCGTTACAAAATTTTGAAGCTTATTTTTTATGCCTGAATTGACTTTAATATCGGTTTTATCGATATTTTTCATCACTTCAAAAATGCTTCTTTTGTAACCATTGGCAGCGACAATCAATCGATCAATCGTGGTCTGGCCAATGCCCCGTGGCGGAAAATTAATCACACGCTTTAAGGCTTCTTCATCGGCCGGATTCACAATCAAACGTAAATACGACAGCACGTCTTTGATTTCCTTACGTTGGTAAAACGAGAGTCCGCCATAAATTCTATAAGGAATATCGCGTTTTCGCAGAGCATCTTCAATGGAACGCGACTGCGCATTGGTACGGTACAAAATGGCAAAATCGCTGTTGTTGAGCTGGTGGTTCATTTTGTTATCAAAAATGGTGCTGGCCACATAACGGCCTTCGTCGGCATCGGTCAACGAACGGTTTACTTTTATTTTCGGGCCGTCATCATTGGCCGTCCAAACCACTTTTTCAAGTTTGGTTTGGTTTTTATCGATAATGGAATTCGCCGCATTGACAATGTTTTTGGTAGAGCGGTAGTTTTGCTCCAAACGGAACACTTTTACATCGTCATAATCCTTTTGGAAATTCAAAATATTATTGATGTTCGCCCCACGGAAGGCATAAATACTCTGGGCATCGTCGCCCACCACACAGATATTTTGGAATTTATCGGATAGCGCCCTAACAATTAAATATTGCGAGTGGTTGGTATCTTGGTACTCATCGACCAAAATATATTTGAACCGGTTTTGGTATTTGGCCAACACATCCGGAAAACGGGTCAACAGCTCGTTGGTTTTCAATAATAAATCATCAAAATCCATCGCACCGGCCTTAAAGCAACGCTCTACATATTCCTTGTAGATATCGCCCATTCGCGGACGTCGCGCCATGGTATCGGCCTCCTTGAGCTCAGGATTTTGAAAATAGGCACGAACGGTAATCAAACTGTTTTTATAGGATGAAATTCTGGAGCGTACCTGTTTATATTTATAAATATCCTTATCGAGGTTCATTTCCTTGATAATATCCCGAATCAACCTATCGGAATCTTGGGTATCGTAAATCGTGAAATTACTAGGGTAACCCAATTTATCAGCCTCAATACGCAATATTTTGGCAAATACAGAGTGGAAAGTGCCCATCCAAAG
>CAZZDI010000124.1:1542-7751 GCA_964653155.1 uncultured Flavobacteriaceae bacterium
CAGCCTCAATACGCAATATTTTGGCAAATACAGAGTGGAAAGTGCCCATCCAAAGGTTTTTGGCCTCGCTGGCACCAACAATCTGGGCAATACGCTCTTTCATTTCGCGAGCCGCTTTATTGGTAAAGGTTAACGATAAAATATTAAATGGGTCTATGCCCTTGCTCATCATATAGGCAATACGGTAAGTTAGCACACGGGTTTTCCCCGACCCGGCTCCCGCAATAACTATCATGGGGCCATCAATCTGTATGGTGGGCTCTAACTGTGCGTCGTTCAACTGGCTTAAATACTTCTCCAAAATCAATTTCATTTTAAAGGCTAAAATTAACCATTGCTGCCCGTTTACAATGACAGATTTATTAATAATTATAAACAATTACGCCAATTGATGTTTTGATTTTAATGAAGTCTTTAAATTTTCTTTTCGCCATCGTTGGCAATGGCCGAAACCAGTCCGCTTTTTATACTAAGCCATATAAAGTTGAATACCGATTTGGTTTGGTCGCGTTCTACCTGTTCGGCATGGCCATACCTGTACCCTTCCTCATTTTTGTTACTATCGTTCAAAATAAACCAATTGATTAAACCCGACAAAAATTTGTTTTTCTCCCTCCCATTTTCCTTGAGCATGGAGACTTCAAAATTGTCGTATTTCATTTTTAAATCCACATTCGAAAACGTTGGGTTGCCGTCAATGGTAAAAAAAGTTTGATGAAGTTCACCGTTAAAACGAGTATTTAGATTAGGTTCACTAAAGCTGTTCAAACTGGCTGCTGTTATGTGACCCAAATCGGCCTTAAAAACAAAACGATCGGTAGTGTCTTGCACCTTAAAATACCATTGGGTCTTTAGCGCACTACCCTCCATAAATTCCGTATTCACTTCAATTTGGGTTTCTGTATTTTCGTCATAAATATTTCCCAAATTAGCAATGCTTGCATCAAGTTTATTGAAGTTTATACGACCAGATCCTTTATCTGCTTTTACCTTTTCGGAATAGGTGATTGTGCCTTGGTTGATTTTTAGTGTATCGATAGCCAAATCGAAATTTAAATCCCTTAGCATTTTACTGTAAAGCGGTTTGGGTTTTAAGTCGTCGGCCACCAATTTGTCCCTGTAAATTTCGAAATGGGGTTCATTAATTTTAGCCCCTTTACTTTTTAAACCAAATGTTGAATCTTTCAACACTTTCAACTCCTGCCCTAATATTTCAACAGATTTAAAATGAATATTGAAATGGTCGCGTTCCGCATTAATAACCTCGCTCAAAGCTTCTTTACCGAACTTGGTTTTTATATTTACGCTCTTTAAAAATGAAGATGTTTTAGTTGCTGATAAAGAATCCACAAACAAATCATCATACTTACTTAAAGCGTATTTTATGCTTTTGACTTCTATTGAAAAATCATCAAATTCAAACGACTTATTTTCTTTTTGATTGAATTTCAAAACATCAACCTTAAGATTAAAATCTGGCGAACTGAAAACCAGCGAGTCGTCCTCTTTTCTCACCACCAAAATATCGGATTTTTGAAGCAAAACTTGACCTATCTCTATATTTTGTGTTATTCTCCCCATTATTTCTCCCTTAAAATCGGCCTGCTTAACCTTATCGTTTTTGATGTACTTTACAACCGGACTCTGAACCAACAGCCTTTCAACCGAAATCTTCTTATTAAAAAGATAGTCCCAATAACTTAAGTCCTCAATAGAAATGTTGTCGATATGAACTTGTGAAATCATCTCACCTGTGGTTTTCCCGAACACTTCACACTTTGGTGATTTTAGGGTAATATTTCCGAACAAAACATTAACATCTAAGTCAGAATAACTCAATTTTATATGGTCCGGCAGTTGGTTTAAGGTTTGACCAATCTTTTTTTCAACTTGCCAATTGGCCACCCAAAACAGAACAAAAACAGATACGGCCGTACCCAATAAAACAGAAGCGATTTTATATTTTTTTTGCATTTTATAAAGATATACCTTCAATACTTCATTAACAATAAAATTTAAATATCTTTACTTTTTAAATCAGATTTTTGTTCTAAAATATGGATACTTTTTTTCAATTTTTTTCTGGAATTTCATGGTGGATGTGGATTCTCATTTTTTTGGTTTTGGTAGCCATTAGGGATGTTTTTATCCAGAAAAAGCACACCATAAGCCATAATTTCCCGATTGTGGGACACCTTCGTTACCTTCTTGAAAGCATCGGCCCAGAAATGCGCCAATATTTTGTAGCCAACAACCGCGAAGAACTGCCTTTTAATCGTATTGAACGGGGCTGGATTTATGCTTCTGCCAAAAAGGAAAATAATTACGAAGGCTTTGGCACCGACAGGGATATTTACGAGCACCAGCATATTTTCATCAACAATGCGATGATGCCCTTTAAAATTTCAGAAAACCATCCCAATCATATCGATAAAACCTTTTTACCCTGTGCTAAAGTTATGGGCGAATTCAACAAACGAAAAAAACCTTACAGACCAGCATCAGTAATCAATGTTTCGGCCATGAGTTTTGGGTCGCTTTCGGCAAAAGCCGTAGAATCATTGAACAAAGGTGTAAAAATGGCAGGAGCTTACCACAATACGGGAGAAGGCGGTCTATCGCCCTACCACTCTTACGGCGGTGATGTTATTTTTCATTTTGGTACCGGCTATTTTGGGGTACGCGACGAAAACGGAAATTTTTCCATGGAAAAAATGGTGAAACTCGTTGAAGAAAACCCTTTTATCCGGGCCATCGAAGTTAAATTATCGCAAGGCGCCAAACCCGGAAAAGGCGGTGTTTTGCCCGGTGCAAAAATATCGCATGAAATTGCAAAGATTAGAGGGGTTGAAGTGGGTAAAGATGTGCTGTCTCCCCCCAACCATTCAGCTTTTTCAAATGTAACGGAAATGGTTGATTTTATTGAAAATATCGCCGAAGCCACAGGCTTGCCCGTAGGCATAAAAGCAGCCATTGGAAAATTGGAGCAATGGGAAGAATTGGCGCAAATGATGCTGAAAACAGGAAAAGGCCCCGATTTCATCACCGTTGACGGCGGTGAAGGCGGCACCGGTGCCGCACCACCCAGTTTTGCCGACCACGTTTCCCTGCCTTGGGTTTACGGGTTTAGCGATCTTTATAAACTGTTCCAAAACCATGCATTGACCGAGCGTATTGTTTTTATTGGCAGCGGAAAATTAGGGTTTCCGGCCAAAGCGGCCATGGCTTTTGCTATGGGTGCCGATTGTTTGAACGTTGCCCGCGAAGCCATGATGAGCATTGGCTGCATTCAAGCGCAAATTTGCCATACCAACCGCTGCCCTAGCGGTGTGGCCACCCAAAGCAAATGGTTACAAAACGGCATTGACCCTACTTTGAAATCGGCACGATTGGCTCAATATTTTAAAACTTTCAGAAAAGAATTTATAGAAATAACACATGCCGCAGGCTACGAACACCCTTGCCAATTTACTATGCAGGATATCGAAATGAATGTGGACGACCATAACCTTTCAAAAGAACTGAGCCGCACCTACATGTACGAAAAAACCATTGTGCCCTTTAACGGCATGCAGAGTTTAAAAGATTGTTTATATTTGGGAGGAAAACCAAATGAAACACCACCAAAAAACACTTAACCGAAAATGGAAGTCAGCCGAATTATAGATTTATTTTTATACGCAGTCCCCACATTAATCACCGGAGTAATTGCCTATTATTTTTTCAGGGAACACACTAAAAACGAAGATGGCCGCAGGCGATTTTTGCTAAAAAAAGATTTGCAGGTAAATGCCATGCCACTACGGTTACAAGCCTACGAACGCATGGCTCTTTTTTTAGAGCGCATATCCCCCTCAAAGTTACTTGTTAGGGTTCACCCCACATCCTCAAACAAAGAAGATTACGAAACCCTAATCATACAAACCATTGAACAGGAATTCGAACACAATTTATCGCAGCAAATCTATATTAGCGACAAGTGTTGGAGCATCATAACCACGGCAAAAAATGCAACCATTCAACTGATTAGAAAAGCAGGCATGCTTGAAAAAACCGATTCGGCCAACAAACTCCGCGAAGTCGTTTTAACCGAAATGATGGAGCGCCGTTCGCCTAGTGATGCCGCACTTTCTTTCGTTAAGGAAGAAGTTGCAGAATTGTGGTAGCAACATTATCCCATCCGCAATTCGTTAGAACGGGCCTCCTGGCATTTTTTCTTTGCATTATAATAACCTTGCTGCCACCACTCGGTCATTAATTTTTTATTAAAAATCAATGAATTCTCGGTAAGTTTTGATGGTGTATAATATAGGTTTAGGTCAACATCTTTATTTTTTGCAGCCAGTTTTCCAATAATAATATCACTGCGCTCCACCTGATCTAACAAATGCCCAAACAGATTAATCATCAACGAATAGGGGTTTTTGCCCAATACCTTGTTGTAAGCCATGTTTTCAGACTCTAAAATAACGGCATCAACCTCGGTAGCCCCTCTTAAAATGGCCTCACGAATGGGCACAACGCACCCCAATCCGCCATCGGCATATTCAAATCCATTTTTTTTCACCAGCGACATAAACGGAATGTAGTTGCACGAAATCCAAATCCAATCGCAAAATTCTTCATAATCAAAATCTTTAATCGATTTGTACTCCACGCCATTTTTAGAAAGGTTAGACACCGTAACCACCACATCTTCCTTGGTTTCCCTAACCAGATTAAACTCTTCATAAGTAAAATGTTTCCTGATGTATTTTCGCAACGCCTTACTTTCACCAAACGTGCGCTTCATTTTTATGAATTGCCAAAGTGAGTTTAAAAAATCGATGGAAACAAATTCCCTATCTCCCTTTTTTCTCACTACAAATGGGTTGACGCTAAAAATATTACTTTGATTCACATTAGTAAAAACCCGGTGGATCTTATCTATTTTACCAGCAGCGATGTGGGGCACGAGCAAACTCCCCGTTGAAGTCCCCAAAAACATATCATAATCCCTGCCTTCTTCCTGAATTAAATATTGTGCCACGCCTCCGGCATAAGCGCCTTTACTACCTCCTCCGGAAATTACTAATGCTCTCATTAAAATTGGGTAAATCTGGTTCTGTTACAGCTTAAATATATTATTTTCTTATGAATTTCCACACAAATACTTCCAACTTGAGTTAACTGACTTAGCCAATGACCATTACACAGTATTTTTCTTTCCGTTTAACCATAAAGTGAGAAATTTTAATGAACCATTAAAAAGAATATTTATTTTAGTCTTTGCTATTAACCATATTTCTTTTGCATGAAGAAGAATACTTTTCTTTCGGTCTTATTGTTCTCTATTGTCATTATCACAACTTCCTTGTACGCTTTTAGTAAACTCAATTTTGGACATATAAATTCCAAACCTAATAAATCATTATTTATCGCCCCTCCACCTACTGTTGACTTCAGCTTTAACAACAGTAACGAATGCTCAGGTACTCAAGTAAACTTCACCCCTACCGTAACTGGTGACGGACCTTTTTCCTATTTATGGCATTTTGGGGATGATGGAAGCACTAGCACCAGCAACAACCCTTCGCATAGCTTTACGGCTTTAGGTTGCGGCACCAGCAACATTAATGTTACACTTACAGTTACCGATGCCAATGATGAAAGTACAACAGTAACCAAAGCTGTACCCGTATCAGAAAAGCCTAATTTAAATTTTTATGATATTGATGCTGAAGCCTACTTTACCCCTTCTTTTGATAACTGCGGAAATAACACTTCGGACCCTACCTACACGATAAATGTAGGCAACCGATCCACTGGCAACTGCATAACATCCTATGATATCAATTGGGGAGACGGCTCAACAGAAACCAATGTTACTTTTCCCTTAAGCCACACCTACACACAATTGGGCTCTTATAATATGAGCATTACGGGCAACGGAGATGATTGCGACAATACCGTTACTTATTTGGTTAAAAACTCCAGCAATCCTACAGCAGCCATTGCTAGCCCCGGAAACACAGTAAACTTATGTATTCCTGTAAACCCTATAGAATTTTCTATAGGATCCTGGGGAAACAACCCTCCAGACACCAATTATTATATCGACTTTGGAGATGGCACAACAGAAAGCTATACCCAACAACAACTAGAGGCTTCAACATATTATAATAGTGCAGACCCAGGAAATTCACAAAATTTCCCTATACCGCACGAAT
>CAZZDI010000125.1:0-4968 GCA_964653155.1 uncultured Flavobacteriaceae bacterium
TCAACTGGACTTTGGTGTACACAGATCAATATGGTCGAAGTGATTCGTTGGAGATAAATACTTTATTTAAGTAGTTGTGGTTTGTTAGGCACTAGAATTCTATTTTTCTGTCTGCCGTACTTTTGGATAGGAAAGCTATTTTGCATGCATTCCTCTATTAAGTATTTCTTTTACCATACTAAACATCATTGCCGAAAAATCTTCTTTAAATTCTTTGTTGTCGGAAAAAAGTTTATAAAGGTCAAAATTTGTTGTTATATGTTTGAGCAATTCTTCACCAACAATCTTATCGCTTGTTATTCTGGCATTTTGTTCGTCTGAATATTTGATTGATGTAATTAACTCTTGATTTTTAGCTACATCATTTGCAACACTTTCAGCCATTTGTCTTACCTTGTCAACATCTTCAAATTGTGTTCCGTAACGGTCGTTAAACGATTGAAGAATATTTGAAAGTTTGTCAATCTCTGGACGATTTGTGGTGCCTCGCATATCTGTTGGAATTGGCTTTAAGTCTTCGGCCAGATTCATTACAATACGTGTAGTGGCTTCCAATTGTAAACGGTAACTATCCATATCGATATTATCCAAAATACCTTTTGCCAAATCAATTGGAGTTTCGCCACCTAATTTATTTTGTAAGTGATTAAGGAAAATGTAAAGTCTTTCTAAATACGGATTTTCAAATGATACAATTTGAGAAAGGAAAATGTACAAACGAACATAGGTTTTTACTTTTGCCCTAAAATCAGATTGCTGTTCCTCTGCTAAATCTCTCCTGAATATTGCGGTTGCATTGTCGAGTATTGCATGAAGCTGATCAACAGGAACATTTGCCAAAATCTTATCAGAAAAATCAGCAACTTGTTCTTTCGAATATACCTGATAATTGTCTAAAGCATCTTGCAAATCAAATAATTTATTTGGGTCGGTTGCTTCGCCTAAAATAGTGCTTTCAAAATATGGTGTAAAAGCTTTTTCTATGTCATCGGTAGAATTCGCAAAATCTAAGACAAAGGTATCTTTCTTTAGTGGATGGCTTCTGTTGAGGCGTGATAATGTTTGGACCGCATTTACACCGCCTAACTTTTTATCCACATACATTGTATGCAAAAGTGGTTGGTCAAAGCCTGTTTGAAATTTATTAGCAACCAATAAAAAACGATATTCATTTTTCTCAAATTCTTTTGGGATTGAAGCACTTGAAAAGCCATTTAAACTAGCCTCTGTTTGTCCTTCTATTTCACCCGAAAAGGCAACGACTGCTTTGTATGGGCTGTTTATTTTAAGCAAATAATCGTCGAATGCTTTCTTATATTTTACAGCGTTTTTCCTTGAACTTGTTACCAACATTGCCTTTGCTAAACCGCCCATTCGTTTTTTACGAACAACGTTTTCCATAAAATGCTCAACAATTAGAACCGTTTTCTTTTTTATTGCGTGTTCATGGCTTTCAACATAATGTTTTAGTTTCTTTTGAGCTTTTATTTTGTCGTATTCGGGGTCGTCCTCTATCTTTTTAAGTAACGAGTAAAAACTTTGGTATGTAGTGTAATTCTGCAAAACATCCATTATAAAACCTTCTTCGATGGCTTGTTTCATGGAGTATAAATGAAACGCTCTGAACTTGGTTTTACCATCTTCTTGAAACGGAACGCCAAACAATTCTAATGTTTTGTTTTTTGGAGTTGCAGTAAATGCAAAATAACTAGCATTTGGCAAAAGTTTTCTTGATTTAATTAAATCGGTTATTAAGTCTTCGCCTGTTATGGTATCGTTGTCATCGGTTTCAAATTCGTCATCCTCGTTTGGTTTTGCCAAGGATTCGTTTAGCTTTCGAGCCATTTGACCGCTTAGACTACTGTGGGCTTCATCAATGATTATGGCAAAGTTTGTTCCTGGTAAATCACCAATTTCCTCCACAATGTGAGGAAATTTCTGAATGGTGGTAATGATTATCTTTTTACCTTCTTCAAGGGCTTCTTTCAGTTGTTTGCTGCCTTCGGTAATGGCTTCAACTACTCCATTTACTTGCTGAAACTGTTTGATATTGTTTCGGATTTGAGCATCCAAAACACGGCGGTCGGTGACTACAATTACCGTATCAAAAATATTATCACGCCCTGCATTGTCGTGCAAGCCAATTAATTGATGAGCAAGCCAAGAAATAGAATTTGATTTGCCTGAACCTGCTGAATGTTGAATAAGGTATTTTTGCCCTGAACCATTTTTTTTCGCATCAGCTAATAATTTGCGAACGGCTATCAATTGGTGGTATCGTGGAAAAATTAGTTTCTTCTCTTTTTCTTCGGTGATTAATTGGCAAAAATTCTGAATAATATTTGTAAGACTATTTTTGGTTAAAATCTCTTTCCACAAATAATCGGTTTTTATGCCCTCATTTGGCGGATTACCTGCTCCATTGTTGAACCCTTTATTGAATGGCAGAAAAAATGATTTCTCATTTTTGAGTTGAGTACACATCCAAACTTCTTCTGTATCAACAGCAAAGTTTACCATTAACCTACCCAAACGAAATAATTTTTCATTCTGGTCTCTGTCTTCTTTATATTGTTTGATGGCATCCTGTACTGTTTGTTTGGTTAGTTCATTTTTCAATTCAAACGATATTACTGGTATTCCATTTATAAAAATCATCATATCCAGCGATTTTTTATTGTTTGGCGAAAAATAAACCTGACGCATTACCGAAAATAAATTGGCTTGATACAAAGTGTTAGCATCGGCATTGTATTCAGAAACAGGCTTGTCGTAAAATAAACGCAGTTTTGTATCGGTAAATCCGTCTATTATGCCTTTGCGTAATACTTCAATAACCCCTTTTGCCTGTATTTGATCATTTAGGCGATTAATTATTTTTTGCTCGTAAAGGTCTTTATGGTAGGTTTTAAGTTTAGCTACTGCTTTGGGTTGTGTTGCTTCTAAAAATTGAAATAATAATTCACTGTCGATGCACGAAACGTTATTATATGCCTTATTATCGCGAAATACATAATTATTTTTCTCAACTAAATATTGAGCTATGTGGGCTTCCAAGCCTTTTTCTTTTGTATCTGTACTCTTATTCATATTTTAATAATATCTAAAAAATGTCTAAAAATGTCTAAAAATGTCTAAAATATTACTGTTTAGACATTTTCCAAACCTTACCTATTGGAGATATAATCCCCTTAACTCTAAGCTTCTGTAAATTGTTTTTAATTTTATTGCTCTTTTGTTTTTGGTCTAAAACATCTGGAAGCTTACCTAACAATACTCTTTCAAAATCTTCTCTTTTCCCTTCACCAAATTTCTTTAAATAATCTATAATAATTTTTTGACAATAATTATCGTCAATGCCGCGCTGTTTAATATAATCCGCTTTTTCGCCTGTTGCCTGGGCTACTGTTGCCGAAATATGAAAATTGGGCTTTCTGCCTTCAATTAGGCCCTTATTTTTAAGTTGATTAATTTCATTGTTATTTAAGACCTTCGATTTGGAAACTTTGTCTAATGCAATAATATCAGTAAGAGTTAAATCGGGTATTGCCGCCACTTTACGGGCGTAATTCATATCTACTACTTTCCCTGTTATAGTGAGTTTTACTTTATCGGCGGTAAACTCATAATCGGGCAGCGGAAAATATTTCTTTCGCTGAATATTGAACATTCTCTTAATCCCGCTACCTATGGCATCAATCATATTCAGGTTTATCATTGCTTCAACCAAAAACGGATTGCGGTAAATAGGTTCTGGGGCGTCGGAAATAACAACTTCTTCAATACTTGACGGAATAAATTTACCAGAATTGATGAAAATTATTTTACCATCTTCGTGTTCCACCACGTTAATTTTGCCGTTTAAGGTGTAATCCTGATGAGCGATACAGTTATTTAAACCTTCCCGAACAATATAGGGGTCGTACTGGTCTACTTCTTCAGGAAACAAGGTGCCATCGGCAATATACCGATATTTTAGGTTCCTTATTTTTTTATAAACTTCTTCGGTATTCAGCAAAATTGGACAGGTAAAGTGCTGATAATCCTTTTCAACATTGTCTTTATCACGCAATATCCAAGATATTTTTGCTGATGCTGGATTGATAAAATGTTCCGATTCGGGCTTACCCAAAAGCAAAATAGCAGTCCGTGTAATTTTACCTTTGATACATAGCTTTGCTTTGTTCAAAAAAGTTGTATCGTCCCATTCATTTATTTCATTTACCAAATGACTGTTTTTCTTTTTGTACGATTCGCGAGCTTTAAGTATTGCCTCTGGCGATAGGTCGTTAATTGTGGCAGCCTCAACAATTACAGAACTCCAGTCTTCGCTATTGCTTTGCTCCCTTATACGATCATATTCATCGCCGTTTAAAGCGTTCAGTTCTTCACCATCGCGGCCATAATAATGCCCTTTCCATGCAATGGGAATTCCACGTGGTGCAGCAGGAATCTCAAACAACACAACCCTACCGTTGGGCGTATGCTCTTCGTATATTTCAATAAATGTTAGCCTGCCAGTGGTATGATTGGCAATTTCAGCTTTTAAGCTTTCTAAATCGGCTCGGTTGATGCGGAACTTCGAACCTACAATGCTTTTATCGCTATCTTTAATGCCAAAAATTAACCATGCCGAACGCTTGCTTTTAAGGTTAGCTTCGTTGCAAAGTGCAGAAAAATATTTACCAATTTTTTCGAAATCGAACTGTGTTTTTGCTTCCTTAAATTCTACAATTTCGTTCTCGTAGCCTTGCAAACGCAACGATTGTAATATGGTTTGTATGTTATCCCGGCTTCTCATTATTCAGTCTCTTCTGTTTCAAATTCTGTTTCGCCATCTGCTGCAATACTTAATTCATCTTCTATCTCATCAAAGCTTTCAGTTTCTTCAACTTCGGGTATTACAAAATCCCGAACATCAATTTTACCAGTAACTGCTTCGGCTATCAAAGAGGTTTTGTATTCTTC
>CAZZDI010000125.1:5068-7734 GCA_964653155.1 uncultured Flavobacteriaceae bacterium
CCATTCAATTCCCGAAGGTTTCATTTTGGCATTTGGGTTTAATCCTTTGGTAACAGCTTGGTTGATAATGGCTGCTTTTTGCTCGTTGAGTAGTTTAATTAGTTGCTTTTTCTTGCGAATAAAACGGTCAATTTTGGTAATTTT
The DNA here is from genome assembly GCA_964653155.1 of uncultured Flavobacteriaceae bacterium. Lineage (GTDB taxonomy): Bacteria > Bacteroidota > Bacteroidia > Flavobacteriales > Flavobacteriaceae > Flavisericum. The sequence continues at coordinate 5,213 of CAZZDI010000125.1, forward strand.
AAAGTCGAGAAAGGCGGCAATGGCTGTTTGTTCTTCTTTTGGGGGAATTAAAACCATTTCTCTTCCAAATTCTTTATAAGCCAGTGATTGTCTAACACCTCCACCAAGGTTATAGAAATACTTGATTTTATCGAGAAAGTGAAGTTGGTAATAAAAATATTTTGAATAAATATCTGCTTTTGGAACTATACCAACATAGGCATTAGTGATAATTCCCTTTTCGTTAACATAGCCTACTCTTAACGATTTTTTGTCATTCTGCAAATCGGTAAAACGCAATACTATATAATCTTTATCAATAATCTGATAACCTTCAAATGATGCTGGAACTAAGCCTGTGGCATTGTCAATGTCTTTGCGTTTTAATTTTCCGTAACTAAGCGATAACAAGTTTCTTTCAATAAGACCAATATTTTTATTCTTATTGTCTGAAAATAGCATACGCAATTCTGTTTCCTGCCAATGACTCGGAATCTGCTTTTGCCAAAGCGTTTTTGACGATTTGTATGTTGAATATTTTACCTTGCTCATTATGCTATAATCTCATTTAATAAACCATCTGTTTCTTTTTCTAACTGCATAATGTCTTTTTCAATATCAGCAAGGTCTCTCAATGGTTCATGTTTGTAAAAATATTTTGTAAATGAAATTTCATATCCAACCTTCATTTTCTTATCATCATACCAAGCATCAGGGGCAAAAGGCAATACTTCTTTTTTGAAATAGTCTTTAATGTTGTTCTTCATTGGCACTTTTTCAAAGTCTTTCAATGTGCTATCTGATTTTGGATTTCCTTTCGCATCAAGCAGAATTTTGCCTTTTTCGTCTCTTTCGGGTTGATAAACTGTAATTTGATAAAAACCAAAGTCTGTGTTGTCAAATATTTTTGAATATTGGTTTTCCTCAAATGCAAAATAAAGTTCTTGTATTTTAATGATATGTTCAGGCAATAACTCTAAACGCTTTTCACCAAGAGGTTTTCTCATGTTTTTGTAAAACTCTCCAGTTGAAGCATTAATCAACTGAACTTTTCCTTTACGCTTTTCTTCCTTTACATTACTCAAAACCCAGATATAGGTTGCAATTCCAGTATTGTAAAAAATGTCGTTAGGCAGCTGAATGATACATTCTAACAAATCGTTTTCTAAAATGTATTGACGGATTCCACTTTCGCCGCTTCCAGCGTCACCTGTAAAAAGAGCTGAACCGTTCTGAACAGAAGCAATGCGGCTTCCTCCGTCTTTCGGTTTTTTCATTTTCGAAAGCATGTGAAGCATAAACATTAACTGCCCGTCGTTACTTCGCGAAGTTAAGCAGGTTTCTTCTAGTTCGCCTTTAAAGTTTTTGATTTTAAGGTTGAAACGTTTGTCAATTATAGACACTTTCTTTTCTGTACCCACATTTAAGTTGTCAATGTCTTGCTTCCAGCTTGTACCGTAAGGCGGATTGGTTAGCATGAAATTGAATTTCAAATCGGGATCAAAACCATATTCACTCAGCGTTGAACCGAATTTTATTTTTTCGGGGTCTTCGCCTTTCAACAACATATCCGATTTACATACAGCGTACATTTCGCCTGTGTTTTCTTGCCCGTATAAGTGGAAAGTGGCTTTTGATTTTATTTCTCCTTCGGGATTGGTGGCAAATGCTTTTGATTGCGTAAGCATTGCTCCCGAACCAGCACAAGGGTCGTAAACTAAAAAAGTCCCTTTTCGAATTTTCTCTTTTACTGGCAAATACACCAAATGAGTCATTAACTCAATAATTTCTCTTGGTGTAAAATGTCGCCCAGCGGCTGCATTTGTTTTTTCATTGAATCGGCGTATTAAGTCCTCGAACATGTAACCCATCGCCATAGGTGACGTTTTTTCAGGACTTAATTCAACTTTCGGATTGCAGAATTTTTCAATAAGAGAAAAAGTAATTCCTGTTTCTTCAAATCTTCGTAAATGATTTCTAAACTCAAATTTATTAATGATATCTTGAACATTTTCAGAATATCCATTGAGGTAATCTAAAAAATTGGCATCAATATTTTTTGGGTCAGCCAAAAGCTTTTTCATGGTGAACTTTGAGGTATTGTAAAATGCCAAACCAGTTCCATGCTGTTCGCTTGTTAAAAGTCCATATAAGTTGTCAATTTTGCTTTTATATTTTTCGTGGGTTTTAAGTACCTTATCTTTTGTTGGTTCAAGAGCCAAGTCCAAACGACGTAAAACAGTCATTGGCAAAATAACCTTCTGATAGTCGTTTTCAAGATATTTGTTAATCAATACATCGTCTGCAACTGTCCAGATGAAGTTTATAATTGGTTGTAGGCTCTGTGTATTTAAACCCATATTTAAAATTGTCCTTTAATTCAATTTGTCAATAAACCCAAAAATACAATTATCCGTGGGTGCGTAGGATGTTCATTGTCTTTTTTAGCCTTGCTTGTAGCTCCCAAATACTCAAAAACGGTTCCTTGTTGAACTGGGGTTTTATTTGCTTTTTAATATACATTGAAAAACTAGACTTAGAAG
>CAZZDI010000126.1:0-7727 GCA_964653155.1 uncultured Flavobacteriaceae bacterium
GCTAACTTTAATGATATGCGTCGTTTCAATGACTTATATCAGACGTTACTGAAATTAATTCAGCACAGGTAAACGAAGATAGTCGAAATTATTTACAAAGTCAAGGTTAAAAATGGAAAGTCCAAAAAGGAATTGGTGCTTTCAAAAAAACGAGCGCGAAGAATAGTTTAGCTAGGTTGTTGGTTATATCCGCGCTGCCAACCAAGCCTTAAATTCATAAAAATTCTGCGGTGCCACGCCATGCCCAACCGGAAACTCCGAATATTGGTGCTTGATGTTCAAGCTTTTTAGAAAAGTCGGGGTTTGCCGCGCCCAATCTACCGGAATCACTTGGTCCACACTGCCATGCGAGCAGTAAAAATCCAAATGGGAATAATTGGGAGTTTTTAAATCTTTTGGAAGTATGTCGTGGTTTACATAGCCACTCAACGCCACGATGTTTTTCACTTTTTCGGGATAAGTCAATGCCACAGCATAACTTAAAATACTGCCTTGACTAAAGCCCAAAAGGTTTACATTGGCTTTGTTTACGGGGTAAGCGTCAACGGCTTCGTCAATAAATTGGGCAATTAAATCGCGCGATGCTTTGGCCTGTTCGTTGTCGTTCCATTTGCCTTTTTCGGCATCAAAATTAATGGCGTACCACGCATTACCAAAAGGCTGCATGGGGTAGGGCGCTTTCACCGAAATGATAAACAATTCTTCGGGCAATTCTTGTGCAAACGAAAATAAATCATTTTCGTCGCTGCCATAACCGTGCATCATAATCAGCAACGGTGCACTTTCGGTTAGGGGCGATTTTCGAATAATATGTTCTAAAGACAATGCGGTGTTTTCCATGTTATGCGCCTAAATTTGCAAATAGTTTTTGATAAAATGCCCCGACCAAAGGAACTTCGGTGGTTTTTCTTGAAATGGCTCCCGAAAATCCGTAAATAAACAGTACGGCAAAAAAGAGGTAAAATGCCGAAGTGACCATCCAACTGTCAAAGCTGCCCACAGGGTAGCCCAAAGCCCAAAAGGTGAGCCACAAACCTAGCGACTGCCGAATGTGAAAACTCGCAAACTTGCTTTTGTTTTTTTCTTCGTTGTTTAAATAATAGGCGATTATCACCCCAATAAGGGTTAGGTAGCTGATGATGGCATTTTTGCGCCCACGGTCAATATCTTGTTCGGTCATGTTGTTTATGGATTTAAAACCACTTGGTTGTTGGCTACAATGCCGTAAACTTTTCCTTTTAGGGTTTCGTTTTCAAAAATGGCATTTTTCGATTTTGAAACGATATTGTTCTTGCTGAAAGTTGATTTGGTGTTCGGGTTGAACAGCGTTAAATCGGGCGTATTTCCAACGTTAATGCTTTTTGATTCCAAACCGAAACGCTTTTTTCCTTTGGTGAGCAGTTCGATGGTTTTCTTTAAGGTGAATACACTTTGAAGCGCCCCGAACGCACTTTCCAGTCCGATAGTGCCGTATTCCGCGTGGTCAAACTCCACTTTCTTTTGTTCGATATCGATAGGGTTGTGGTCGCTGGTTACCATGTCGATGGTACCATCTTTCAAGCCTTCAATCAAAGCATCCACATCGGTTTGTGTGCGCAATGGTGGCAATACTTTAAAATGGGTATTGAAATCGCCCAACACATCATCGGTAAAATATAGATTGTGGATGGCCACGCTACAGGTTACATCCAGCTTTTTCTTTTTGGCTTCGCGAATTAACTGCACCGCGCCAGCTGTTGAAATGGTTGGGATATGCAGTTTTCCGCCGGTGTATTCCAATAAAAATAAATCGCGGGCAATTTGCAGCTCTTCCGCTAACGCAGGAATACCTTTAAGTCCCAATCTGGTACTATTAACATGTTCGTTTACTACACCTTTGCCAACAATTTTGTTTTCCTGCGGAAAAGAACACACCAAACCATCAAAATTACTCGCATATTGTAGTGCAATTTTCATCAGGTTGGGGTTGGCAATCGGTTTTTTATAGTCGTAAAAAGCTACTGCGCCCGCTGTGTTCATATCGTAAAGTTCGGCTAAATCCTCACCGTGACTTTTAACGGTCAAGGCTCCAATGGGCAACAGATTTACCGCATGGTTTTGGGCTTTCGATTTTAAAAAAGTAATATCGGAATTCGAGTCAATCACCGGGTGGCTGTTCGCGTTAACGGCCACAGAGGTAAACCCAGAAGCTGCCGCGGTTTTCAGTCCGTTTTGTATGGTTTCGCGTTCCTCGTATCCGGGTTCACCAAAACACACGCTGCTATCAAACCAACCTTGCGAAACATGCAGGTTTTCAGCATCGATTTCCTGAAAATTTTTAGTGTTTTTTATACTTGGGGCGATTTGGGTAATCGTGCCGTTTTCAATTAAAATATCCTGGGTCGTGTTGTGGAATTCACTTTTGGGATCAAGGATGGTGGCCGATTTTATAAGTATGTTCATTTAAAGAATTTTAAGATGAGCATTTCTACAAGCAGTAGCGCTAGTGCAAAAATAACAAACCATTTCCATAGCGCATTAACTTTTGAGTCACTTTTTAAGGCATCAAAAATTTCGGGAACGGAATCGCTAACGGTTACATTTTCTATGGAAGATAAGTCGCGGTAGCTTAAACGGCTTTCGGTTCGGTTGTAATTGTAACTCACGTTTTTTAAGGTTTCTTCTTTGTTTTTAATAGCATAAATGCCCGAAATATCTGGGGTTTCGGAAGTGTTGACGACGACTTTGTTGTTGAAATATTGCTGTTTCGGGATGATGCTGGTGCCATTGTGTTCCAAATTCAAAACCGCATCTTGCTGCATTTGGGTTTCCACATCAAAGGTGTTTTCGTTGCCAATGGTGTAATACAGTTCGGGAATTTTTAAACTTTGCTTGCCCATATTGTATAGCGTGGGAACGATGAGCGGCGAATTTTGAAAGTTTGAATTTTTAGTATTGATGGCCGAAGTAAACACATAAATATTGTTGTTTTGCCCCAAAAACGGTTTGCCATCTTCAAACTGTAACACGGAAGCCATGTTGTTTGAAGCGAGATGATAAAAACTATTGACTTTTGGGTATTGAAAATTTTCAACCTGTTTTTCGAACACGCCATCGCTGAGTAATGGGTGACCGTAATTGATGGTGGTTACGCGTTTCTCTGTTGGATTTAATTCGGAAAACCCGTTGCCGAAATGCCCCAAAAAAGCACTGTACGATTCCAGATTAATGTCTTCCGAAGGAATAACAATAACGATACCTTCTTGCTTGGTAAACTGTTTTAGGGCAGCCGATAACGATATGGGAATGTCATTCAATTCATTTAAAACAATGAGGTGTTGCTCGTCAATCAGATTATAATTTAATTGGTTGGGCGCAACTGAAATATAGTTGAATTCATCATCGGTGTAAATGCGTTTTAAAAACGAATCATCGGCAGCATTCACCGCTAAGACATTGATTTTTGATGCTTTGTTAATGTTGAAATACAAATTATTGTCGAATTGTAAATGCGCATCGTTAATGCTTATTTTGCCGTTTATGACTTCGTTTGCCGGAATGGAAAAAGTGGTTTCGGCAGTGTTGTCGCCCATCGCCACCGAGGTTTTCGCAATAAGCTTATCGTTATTGAACAGCGATACCGGTACATTTTCAACGGCCGCACCACTGTTTTTTAAAATGACGTTAAGTTCAATGGTATTGGCGGTGTTTTTTGAAATATAGGCACTGTCAACCGAAATATTATTGGTGTTTACGGGCGATAATTTTATGAAATGGATTTCCGTAAGCGAGTCCGTTGGCATCTCAAAACTACCGTTGTTTTCTTGAAAATCAGAAATAAAAACCAGATGTTTCAAAACACCATTTTTTTTGCTGAAAGCACTTTGGCTTTTCAAAAAAGCGGCCTCGTTACTTAGGTTGTTCGAAGCATAATCCCATTGCAGCATATCGTTTTTTAAGGCTTTAATGTTGGTGTTTTTAAAGCTGTTGCTGTTGGTGATTATGGAGATATTTTCGTTTTCGGGAACATTGGCAATCAAATCCTGTACGGCACGTTTAAACAGTTCACCTTTGTCGCCCTTGGCTTGCATACTGAACGAGTTGTCCAAATAAATCACCGTTTCCTTTTCCGTTTTAAACGCATCGTTTTTTGCGGTGAAAGGTTGGGCAAATGCAAATACCAAAGCGGCTAAAAGAAACATACGTGTAATAAGTACCAGCCACTTTTTTATTTGTGAACTTTTTCGGGTTTGAAGCGTGGCTTCCTTTAAAAACGCTACGTTGGTAAAATCGACCTTTTGGAACTTACGAAGCTGAAAAAGATGGACAATAATAGGAATGAGCAGTAAAAATAAGGCGTAAAGAATTTCGGGGTGTTTAAACTGCATAGTGATTATGATTAGTCAAAACTACATATTTTTTCTGATTGTTTGCATGCGGTGCTAAAATCTTATTTTGTTGTTGTGTTGGACTAACTTCATCTGCATTTTCGATTGAATTTTAAAAATTTTCTAAGCCACGAATTCACGAATGGTTTTGTTTGTAAATTTTATAAAACTATTCGTGTATTCGTGGCAACTTTATGATATACCTTGAAACCTTAACTTATTTTTATTAACAAAAGAAAACATAATCCACAACGGGCTTTAAATCTAAGTTTTTTAAATAGGCACGTATTTCCTTTTGGGCGGTTTTATTGGCCACGGTAATGATGCTTTGCGGATTTTCAATTTTCGAAAGTGTTTCAAAAGGTTGCATGGTTTTTCCGTAAATGTCCTTGCCTATTTTTTTGGGGTTGTCGCAAATCCATTCAAAATCAATGTTTCTTTCAACAAGCGTTTGGGCAATAATTTTCCCTTTGGTGCCGGCGCCCCAAATCACCAAAGTTTTATCGGGGTTGAAATCGATATCCAAAAAATGATTGATTTTTAGCGATGTAAAATGGTTTTGGGCATAATGTACATGGGTTCGCGACGTTCGGGTGCTATAATCGCGCCATTGGTGCAGCACTTCACTACAGGGAATACACTTGTAGCCACTTTTGTAAAACCGAAAAGTGAGGTCGTAATCTTCGGGGTAAATATGCGGGTTAAACGCATTGCAGGCCAGTAGATCATCACGGTGTACCATCCAACACGGTGAGGGAATCACGCATTCTTTATAGATTTCATCGTAATTACTGCCCGTTTTGGTGAGTTTGTTCAGCCAGTTTTCGTAGCTTTTATAGCCCGGTTTTACGCCGCCTTCCGCAAAATATTTAACCAAACCAACGGCAACATGTTTTTTTCCGTGGGTTAAAAGGTTGTTTGCCAATACTTCAATTTTATTGGGCATCATCATATCGTCGCTATCCATTCGGGTAACAAATTTTCCTTTGCTTTTTAACAAAGCCAATTGCAGGGCATCGATAATACCGTTGCCCGAATTTTTAAAAAGCTGCATTCTGGCGTCTTTTTCCGCGAAAGCGTTAACCGTATTGTAACTATCATCTGTTGAACCGTCGTCAACCAATATCAGCTCCCAATTTTGGTAGGTTTGTTCGATAACGGATTGAATGCATTCAGTCAAAAAAACTTCGGTACTTTTAAATGGCACTAAAATGCTTACTAAGGGCGGTTTCATTTTTTTTGAAAAACTTTAAAAAATTAATAATTTGGTTAATCGAGCTTGGGTATGCTGCGAATTTAACAAAACCTTAAGAATGGAGACTGTAACATAGTGGTATTTTGCAGGTCAATTTATAAACTTAAAAATTACCTTATAAATGAATTTAAAATCGGTAATGGCCATAATGGCCGGAATATTATTGGCAAGCTGTGGATCGGCCAATAAAACAGGAAACGATTTAGCTACCAGTTTGCCCATTGAGGCTACTATAAATTTATCTAAAGTAACCGATGATAAAGCGCCCGTAACCATCGACCCGGGGCGTTTTACAGAAAAAATGGTGACTTACCGTTTGCCCAGAGTGGTACAGGGCACGTATTCTGTAAGCGATTTTGGTAAGTATGTGGAAGATTTTAAAGCTTACGATTATTCGGGGAATGAAATGGAGGTGAACCAATTGGATACCAACTCCTGGACGATCGTAAACGCTACAAAACTAGATAAAATCACCTATTGGGTGAACGATACCTACGATATCGAGGAAGAAGGCGGTATAGGGAAAGACCAACCGTTTTCGCCAGCTGGAACTAATATCGAACCTAAAAATTACGTGTTGAATCTGCACGGTTTTGTGGGCTATTTCGATTCTTTAAAAAGCAATCAATACAAGTTGAATGTGACTGCCGATGCCGATTTCGTGCGTACTTCGGCCTTGCAAAATGTTAATTCTACCAAAAGTGAAGACGGCAAATATTTAACAACAACCTATTTGGCGCCGCGTTATTTCGATATTACCGATAACCCGATGATGTACGGTAATTTGGATGTTGAGGAATTTCAGGTGGGCGACATAAAAATTGTATTGAGTGTATATTCTCCAAACGAAAAGCACTCGGCAGCATCAATGAAAGAAACCATTTTTAAAATGATGCAGGCCCAAAAAGCCTATTTGGGTAATATCGATTCTACGCCCCGTTATGATATTTATTTGTATTTATCTGATGGAGAAGACAATTCTCCAAAAGGTTTCGGCGCTTTAGAGCACCATACGTCAACGGTTGTGGTTTTGCCAGAATCTATGGATGAAGTTGAACTTGCCGATGCCATGGTTGATGTAGTATCGCACGAGTTTTTTCATATTGTAACGCCTTTAAGCGTGCATTCGGAAGATGTGCATTATTTCGATTACAACAATCCCACGTTTTCAAAACACCTTTGGATGTACGAAGGGGTAACCGAATATTTTTCAACCTTGTTCCAAATCGACCAAGGCTTGGTGGATGAAAGTAAATTCTATAGCGATATTTATGAAAAAATAGAAGCTTCAAAAAGAATGAACGATGCCATGAGTTTTACCATTATGAGTGAAAACGTATTGAAAGCACCTTATAAAGATGAATATTTAAACGTGTACCAAAAAGGAGCCTTGATAGGCATGTGCATTGATATTTTAATGCGTGAGGAAAGCAATGGGCAACGTGGCATTTTGTCATTAATGAAAGAACTTTCCAATAAATACGGAAAAAACAAACCTTTTGAAGATGATAATTTAATTGCTGAAATTACCGAAATGACCTATCCATCGGTTGGAGAGTTTTTAAACACCCATGTGGTAGGCGACATCCCGATAGATTACAATGTGTTTTTTGAAAAAGTAGGCTTGGAGATTGGCGAAGGACAAGTAGAAGCCAATTATATTTTAATGGACGGTGCGCCAATTGTGAGTGGCGATGCGCAAACGGGTACAATCTTTTTTACTGATAAAGTGTTGAAAAATAGCTTTTGGAAAGCGCAGGGTGTTCAACCCAACGATGTGATAAAAAATATTGACGGTACAGAGCTCACCATGCAAAATGCTAATCAAATGTTACAGCAGGTGTTTATGTGGAAACCTGGTCGTGATATTGAAGTGAAACTGGAGCGGAATGGTGAAGAAGTTGAAATTAAAACCACTACAACCCAAGCGTTTACCCAAGGCGAAATGATTATTGAAACCCCCAATGCAACCGAAGCCCAAAAAGCTTTGCGTAACGCATGGTTAAAAGGATAAGTTTTTAGATTTTTTAAAAAAGAGAAGAGGCTGCCTGAAAAGTTAAATTCCATGTCATATTGAGCCTGTCGAAATATCTCAATGTATTTAT
>CAZZDI010000127.1:0-7725 GCA_964653155.1 uncultured Flavobacteriaceae bacterium
ATTGTTAAAGGCAACATTGTTTACAAAGAAATAGCCGAAGCATTCAATTTGGAATACGCAGTATCATAAAATAATATTGATATTTTATAGAGGCTATCTCAAAAATTCATTCTGGATGAAATGAAGAATCTCTTGAGTGTTAAAAATACTGACTTTTAAGTTGATGAGATTCTTTGTTTCGCTCTGAATGAACAAAAACAATCACTTCTTAAACAGCCCCTTTTTTGTGCCTTATTTTTAACAGAACTTTAATGACTGACATAATATCACATCTCGATAATTGGCGTTATTTTTGCTATCTTTAGTTTGTTATAAATCAATTTAAAATAGAACAATGATTGGATATTATATCTTATTGGGAGGAATAGCATTGGTAAGCTGGTTGGTAAGCAATACGCTAAAACGGAAGTTTGAAAAATACTCCAAAGTACAGTTGCGCAACGGCATGAGCGGTGCCGAAATTGCCCAAAAAATGTTGGCCGATAACGGCATTTATGATGTAGAGGTAATTTCAACGCCCGGCCGATTGACCGACCACTACAACCCCAAGAATAAAACCGTAAATTTAAGTGAAGCTGTTTACCATCAGCGAAACGCCGCTGCTGCTGCCGTAGCTGCCCACGAATGTGGTCATGCCGTACAGCATGCCCAAGCCTACGAATATTTAAAAATGCGTTCTGCATTGGTGCCTGTAGTTAGTGTGACTTCTGGCATGTCGCAATGGTTGGTGATTGGTGGTTTAGTGTTGGGTGCCGCCGCTGGTGTGGGCATGGGCTATTGGGTAGCTGTTGCCGGATTGGTAATGATGGGCTTTGCTACGCTATTTAGTTTTATCACCCTTCCTGTGGAATACGATGCCAGTAACCGCGCCTTGGCTTGGTTAAAAAATAAAAATATGGTAACGCCCGAAGAATACAAGGGTTCTGAAGATGCCCTAAAATGGGCGGCTCGAACGTATTTAGTGGCAGCCATTGGAGCTTTGGCCAATTTGGTATATTGGGGCTTCCAAGTGTTTGGGTCTAGAGATTAAAGCATATTCTTTTAAAATATTTCAAGCCGTAGAGATTCGTTTTCTGCGGCTTTTTTTGTCTTCATATTAAAAACCGAAACAACAGAAATTTGCTTTCGAAAGGAAAACTCAATTTATGAAAGGAAAAGCAAAAATTTCAAAATTCCGATTATCGGTTAAAAGCACGGCTGTTTTGTCAAAATTCATTAAATTCGCGAACTTAATAGAATTATCAGTAAATGAACGCTAAATTTCCTGAATATAAAGGACTTGACTTGCCAAAAGTAGCAGAAGAAATTCTAGGCTATTGGCAGGAAAACAACATATTTGAAAAAAGTATATCAACCAGAGAAGGCCACGAAACCTTTGTTTTTTTTGAAGGGCCGCCATCTGCAAACGGTTTGCCCGGCATTCACCATGTGATGGCCCGTGCCATAAAAGATATTTTTTGCAGATATAAAACCCAAAAAGGATACCAAGTTAAGCGTAAAGCCGGATGGGATACCCACGGATTGCCGATTGAATTAGGTGTTGAAAAGGAATTAGGTATTACTAAAGAGGATATTGGTAAAACCATTTCGGTTGAAGATTACAACAAAGCCTGCCGTAAAGCGGTAATGCGCTACACCGATATTTGGAACGACCTTACTGAAAAAATGGGGTATTGGGTAGATATGGACGACCCATACATTACCTACGAACCCAAATACATGGAGAGCGTTTGGTGGTTGCTCAAACAAATTTACAATAAAGATTTACTGTATAAAGGTTACACCATCCAGCCCTATTCGCCAAAAGCGGGAACGGGATTGAGTTCGCACGAGTTGAACCAGCCCGGAACTTACCAAGATGTTACCGATACAACTATCGTGGCACAGTTTAAAGCGGTAGAAGAAACCCTTCCGGAATTTTTACAGAACGAAGGCGATATTCACTTTTTAGCTTGGACGACCACACCTTGGACGCTGCCCAGTAACACAGCGTTAACCGTTGGGCCAAAAATAGACTATGTATTGGTGGAAACTTACAATCAATACACGCACCAGCCCATCAATGTGGTTTTAGCCAAAAAGTTGGTAAACTATCAATTCTCTGGGAAGTTTAAGCAAGTTGAAGATAAATCGGAATTATTAGCCTATAAATCGGGCGATAAAAAAATTCCGTTTTACGTTGTAAAAGAATTTACCGGAAAAGATTTAGTCGGCATAAAATACGAACAATTGTTGCCCTACGCTTTGCCAAACGACAACCCCGAAAACGCTTTTAGAGTGATTTCAGGAGATTTCGTAACTACCGAAGATGGCACGGGAATTGTACACACCGCACCTACTTTTGGTGCCGATGATGCTTTGGTGGCCAAACAAGCCACACCCGAAGTGCCCCCTATGTTGGTGAAAGATGAAAACGGAAATTTGGTGCCGTTGGTAGATTTGCAAGGAAAGTTCAGGCCAGAAATGGGAGAGCATGCCGGTAAGTACGTAAAAAATGAATATTACAACGATGGCGAAGCCCCCGAAAAATCGGTAGATGTTGAAATTGCCATCAAATTAAAAGAAGAAAACAAAGCCTTTAAGGTTGAAAAATATAAGCACAGCTACCCGAATTGCTGGAGAACCGATAAACCCATTCTTTACTATCCGTTAGATTCGTGGTTTATCAAGGTAACCGACATTAAAGACAAGATGGTGGCGCACAACGAAACCATCAATTGGAAGCCAAAAGCTACTGGAACAGGACGTTTTGGTAATTGGCTCGCCAATGCCAACGATTGGAATTTGTCGCGTTCGCGCTATTGGGGTATTCCGTTGCCCATCTGGAGAACCGAAGATGGAAAGGAAGAAGTCTGCATCGGTTCGGTGGAAGAATTGAAAAATGAGATGGCCAAAGCGGTTGAAGCTGGCGTGCTTTCAAAAGATATTTTTGAAGATTTTGAAGTTGGAAATAATTCCGAAGACAACTACGCTAAAATCGATTTGCATAAAAACATCGTTGATGGTATCGTTTTGGTATCGCCATCGGGGCAACAAATGTTCCGCGAAAGCGATTTGATTGATGTGTGGTTTGATTCGGGCTCCATGCCTTATGCACAGTGGCACTATCCGTTCGAGAACAAAGAATTAATTGATAAAGGCACCACCTATCCAGCCGATTTTATCGCAGAAGGTGTGGATCAAACCCGTGGCTGGTTCTATACTTTGCACGCTATCGGAACCATGGTTTTCGATTCTGTGGCCTATAAAAATGTAGTATCCAACGGATTGGTATTGGATAAAAACGGACAAAAAATGTCGAAACGTTTGGGCAATGCCGTGGATCCGTTTGAAACCCTTGGGAATTACGGCGCCGATGCCACACGTTGGTACATGATTAGTAATGCCAACCCGTGGGATAATTTAAAGTTCGATTTGGAAGGTGTTGAGGAAGTAAAACGTAAATTTTTCGGCACGCTTTATAATACTTATTCGTTCTTCCAGCTTTACGCCAATTTGGATAATTTCAATTATAGCGAAGCCGATATGGCTATTGAAGACAGACCGGAAATAGACCGTTGGATCCTTTCAGAATTGCATACGCTCATTAAAAAAGTAGATGCCTTTTATGCCGATTACGAGCCCACCAAGGCTGCACGAGCCATATCAGACTTTACCCAGGATTATTTAAGCAACTGGTTTGTACGCTTAAGCAGAAGACGCTACTGGAAAGGCGATTACGGGCAGGATAAAATTTCGGCCTACCAAACGCTTTACACTTGTATGGAGACCATTGCCAAGTTGGGTGCGCCCATTGCGCCATTCTTTATGGATCGTTTGTATTTGGATTTGAACAGCGTAACGCAAAAAGAGCCTTTTGTTAGTGTGCATTTGGCCGATTTCCCGGTGTTTGACGAAAGTTTTGTCGATAAGGCTTTAGAACGCAAAATGGAAGCCGCACAAACAATATCTTCATTGGTATTGTCGTTAAGGGCTAAAGAGAAAATCAAAGTACGCCAACCGCTCCAAAAAATAATGATCCCGATTGATGGCGAGCAGCAAAAAGAGGAGATTCTGGCGGTGCAGGATTTGATAAAGCACGAGGTTAACGTTAAGGAAATTGAACTGCTGGATGATGCTTCGGGAGTTTTGGTAAAGCAGATAAAACCAAATTTTAAAACGCTTGGCCCGCGCTTTGGAAAGGACATGAAAGCTATTGCCAGTACGGTAATTAACTTTTCAACTGAAGATATTAACAAAATAGAGCAAAAAGGCAGTTTGGAGGTTGTTGTTAATGATAAAAATATTACATTAGATCGCTCGGATGTAGAAATCACCTCTCAAGATATAGAAGGGTGGCTGGTAGCCAAAGAAGGTGCGTTTACCGTGGCTTTGGATGTTACCATTACAGACGATTTACGTAGGGAAGGCATTGCCCGCGAACTGGTTAACCGCATTCAGAATTTACGTAAGGACTCTGGTTTTGAAGTAACTGATAGAATTGATGTGAGGCTTCAAAAAGACGAGCAGGTAGTAAGTGCAGTTGATGCAAATATGACCTATATTAAATCGGAAACGTTAACAAATGAATTGGAAATTATAGATAAATTAGACGATGGTATAGAAATTGCTTTTGATGACGTAAATACCAAGCTATTTATCCAAAAACATTAAGACTATGGCAGATACAGTAAGATATTCAGACAAGGATTTAGCTGAATTTAAAGAATTGATTCAGGAAAAAATACAAAAGGCACAGCACGATTTAGATCTTATAAAAAGTGCCTATATGAACGACCATAACAACGGAACGGACGATACATCGCCAACATTCAAAGCTTTTGATGAAGGTAGCGAAGTGATGAGCAAAGAATCGAACTCGCAATTGGCCATTCGTCAAGAAAAGTTTATCCGCGACCTTAAAAATGCATTGATTAGGATTGAAAACAAAACTTATGGTATTTGTCGTGTTACCGGAAAATTGATTAATAAAGAGCGCTTAAAATTAGTGCCGCATGCCACTTTAAGTATCGAAGCCAAAAACATGCAGCAATAAGCGTTTGGAATAATAATAATATATAAAGCGCCTCAAAAAAAAATAGCATTTGGGGCGTTTTTTGTTTCTGTGGGTATCATTGCCAACCTTTCCCTTTTAAAAATTTTTAATGTCGCTTAAAAAATCCATCGTACTCATTATTGTTGTTTTGCTGATCGATCAAATTAGTAAAGTTTACATCAAAACCCATTTTGTGCTGCACGAAAGTGTAGAGGTGTTCCCTTGGTTTAAAATCTATTTTATAGAAAACGATGGCATGGCCTGGGGCACAAAAATTAGTGACTTTGTCTCGTTTATTTCCGATAGAACTGCCAAAGTAGCTTTAACCCTGTTTAGAATTGTAGCCATTTTTGGTATTGGCTACTGGTTGTACGCTGCTACAAAAAACAAAAATTCGCGGGTACTTATCCTGGCCATTGCGTTAATATTTGCTGGAGCCTTGGGAAACATTATTGATTCGGTGTTTTACAGTGTATTGTTTAACGACAGCATGAGCCAAGTGGCCACTTTTATGCCCGAAAACGGTGGCTACGATAACTTACTTCACGGTCGTGTGGTCGATATGCTCTACTTTCCTTTGTTTGAAATCGATTTGCCACAATGGATGCCGTTTTACGGAGGCAAACGTTTTAATTTCTTCGAACCCGTTTTCAATATTGCCGATGTGGCCATAAGTACGGGCTTTATTATGCTTATCGTTTTTAATAAGGAAGCATTTTCTAAGTGAGGTTGGGTTTTTAAAGTAAAATCTCAAAAAATCCTTCCAAAAATCAATCAAAAGTGACGATACCGACAACATGTTGTCTAAATAGTTTTATATTTAGAGTAATTAGTCCTGCAATTCAAAATCCCTTAAATATGAATAATGGAAGCTTATGTGTTTTAGTGTGTGCTCTCATCTTAAACGTTTTCTCAACGCATCTTCAAGCCCAAAACCTCCACAACATTGTCATGAATGACAAGGATAGAGACCAAAATTGTAAAAAGTGTATCCAAGCGTTTAGAGAAAAACCTAAAGAGGTGAAATTTTCGATAAACAGGGAGGGGAATAATCTTTATTTTGAAGTAAACGATAAAGAATGGTTCGGTAAAGTATTTAAGGAAAAAGGGAGTGGTTTGGCTATCGACGTGGTTTTAAAAGACAGGTATGATTGCCAAGCCGAGCGTTTACAGAGAAGTCAAATAAAAGGGCTTTTGCTGAAACCCGTTTATTCCGAAAAACTCATGTCGGGCCTCGTTGATGCTGGCGAAGGCTTGTTTAAGGTTAATGTGGGTGAAGTGCCCCAAGGGCTTATTCTTAACAACGAACTTGAGTATAACATTCTTTTTATTGGAAACTACAACCTTTGCCAATATTATATAACTTACAATTTAGATTCCTATTCCTGGGGGCTGTTGGATTCCGGTATGTATTTAGACGAGCTAACTACGGGGACAAAACAAATTACTGTAGATGACCAAAAATATTCCATTAAAAGAAAAACATTAAAGTTTATTATTCCGTTTAAAAAGAATAAAGCCAACTATTCAAAAGCTGATATAAAACCGGTTTACGATTCGTTGAACTTAACCGATTTTGATATAAAGACCTTAAAAATAAATGCTTATGCTTCAATTGAGGGGATTCGTGGAAGAAATATAGAATTGCAAAACGAAAGAGCTCGAAGCATTGTAGAGGCGCTTCAGTCGTTTCAGTTGCCCAGCATTAGTACAGAAATTTCGGCTTCAGAAAACTGGGTTGAATTTTTTAAGGATATTGATGGCACTAAATATGAATATTTGAAACCGTTTTCAAAAGCTGAAATAAGAGAGAAAATATCGGGTGGGGTTTCTGCAAAAATGGAGCCTATTTTTAAAAAGCACTGAAAAGCCGTGATAGAAATCGAGCTCGAAAAACGAGAAAAAAATGTTGCCAGTCCCTTAAACGACCTTTTGGTGCAGTTCCAAAAAGCTATATCGATACAAGATATTGAAGAGGCCAGTGCATTGCAAGAGTCAATTTTTAAAAGGCTAAAAACAAAAGAAGACGCGTTAATTCTACAAAAGCTGCATATACCAAAACAAGAAAAGTTTGCTAGACTAATCTGCAAGAATGCAGCCTATAAGTATTTGTTGGATGAAACGTTTGCCTTGATAGCCTATAACGAATTGAGTGAAATGGAACAGTTGTTCCCAAAATTGCCAGAGATACAGTATAACTTGGCGGTGCTAAAAATTGTGCTTTGGAGGTACAATGCCGAAAACATTGAAGGGGGGAGCTTAAAAAATCAAATAAATACTTTAAAGAAATATAATATTTCTGATGAGTCTATTTTGAAATTGATGATAAATTACCACATCGTCAAGGCCGAAAAATCTATGGAAACCAAAGATTATGCACAAAAAGATAAATCTGTAGATTTTATAAGTAAGAATTACCATAAAGTAGAACTGACTGATTACGATTATTTTAGTTTGGCCCAAGTGTTTAGCTACTGTTCCCATCAAGATCGTGCTGTTAGTCTGTTAGAGAAAAAAGTGAGCAGTATTGATGTAGATGAGGAGCTGTTGTTCTATTATCTCAATCTCACTTTAATAGACAAAGAACTTACCAAAAAACCGAATTACAGAACGGTTATGGCCAATGCTAGCAACCTAAACGGAAAACGGTTTTGTAATTTATTTAATTCAGTTGAAAAAGATGGCGTAAC
>CAZZDI010000128.1:0-7698 GCA_964653155.1 uncultured Flavobacteriaceae bacterium
AGAACGATTGCCTCATCCAAGTATCATCTGGCGCTGCCAATACTTTGTTGTCTGGGTTTAATATGGCAAAATTACCATCGTTATCTGTTTTCCAGTACATGTAGTCAGGACCTGTGCCTGTGCCGTTAAATGCGGCATCGGCCAATTCTTTAAGACCTTCTACGGTTTCTTGAACTTTTTCTGAATAGATGTTCCAACGGATCAATTCATATTTACGAATCATTTCACCTCCAAACTCCCAAGCACGTTCATCTACAATAGCATCAAAAAAGGCTTCTTTGGAAACAGAAATTTGTGCCATGTAATTATCTACTTTGGTGCTCCAGTCAGCAGGATCAAAGGCTCTTTGTCTAACTCTTTTGAATGCATTCTGGGCTTCCATAGTAGGACCGTTTAATTCGTTTTCTGCTTCGGCGTACATTAAAAGTACATCTGCATAACGCATCATTACCCAGTTGATACCAGTACCTTTAGCAGACTCTCTTCCTGGAGGTTCAGGCAATAAACGTCTGTTCCATTTTCCTTGGGAGATGTCGCCAACACCAACGTGTGCTAAAGTGTCTTCCATAGTTACTCTAAACAATCCACAGGTTACATCTCTACGTTTGTCTTGACTGTCAAAAGACATGTAGTAAGTAGCAGGTATGGCCATATAGTTGCCACCAGAACCGTATTCATGTTTTGCATCGGTACCACCTTGTACGCTAATACCAATATTCCAACCTACATCACCACCACCTTTGGCAAATGGCACTTCAAACAAAATTTCTTGGTTTACAGGTGTAATGAACAAGTTTTGGTTTAAGAATATTTGTCTGAAATCTTGAGTTAACTCTCTATCTTTTAGGTCAATTAATTTTTTAGAGTATGTTTTTGCTATTTCATAATAATCTAAGTAATCACTATCACGAACCATGTTAAGCTCTGGTGTTAAATAGTAACCACCACGTTGTAAAGCCAAACGGGCTATCATACCTAAGGTATATTCACGGTTTACTTGCTCGATTCCATAAGGCAAAGCGTCGCCCCACTGCATGCCTTCTTCAACGTCTATTAAGTGTTGAATTTCTTGTGTCAAAATTTCATTTCTGTGTGTTTTAGGAAAGAAAAAGTTAGCACCAGCTACAGGAGCTTCTGTAACATATGGCACATCACCAAAGTAATAAGCTAGGATGCTGTACCAATAAGCTCTTAATGTATGAGCCTCTCCCAATAAATGGCTGAAAGAGTTTTTGATATTGGCATCTTCAGATTCTAAATTTCCACTGTTTATAATACCTTCAATGGCAATATTGGCGTCTCTAATAGCACGGTATGCGTAAGTCCAAACAGCATTAAGGTCGCCGTTGGAATTAGTGGCATCCAAATTCCATATTTCACGTCGCCCATTATCATACTCTCCATTATGGTACCCAATTTCTATATCGGTATTACCGGTAAAGTTGTTTGATAATCTTGACCTGAAAGCATCTTGATTAAAATAGGAGTAGATGGCATTTACGCCACTTCTTGCATCGTCAACGTTAGAGTAAATGTATCCTAAGTCATAAGTAGAAATAGAATTAGGCTCTAAAAAGTCTTTGTCGCATGATGTAGCTATAATGACCATGGGTATTATAGCTAAAATTAGTTTAAGTTTCATATTGATAAGTTTCTTTTTCATAAATTAAAATGTTGCATTAATACCAAAAGTATAAGAACGAGCTCTAGGGAAAGAAGATCGGTCTAAACCTGGTGTGAAGGGGTTGCTGCTTGAGTTAACCTCGGGATCGTATCCTGAATAGTTAGTCCAAATAGCAAGGTTTCTTCCTGTTGCAAATACTCTAAATTTTGATAAGCCAATTTTAGAGATTAGTTTTTCGGGTAAACTATAGCCTAAAGTTACGTTATTTAATCGTAAAAAAGAACCATCTTCTATAGCCCAGTCGTGTATAACTGCTGCAGCCACACCATGGCTAGCATGAGACCAGATGGTTTTACCTTCATTTAATTCACGTAATTGCTCTAAATCTGTAACAATACCGCCTGGTGTACCAGTGTAAGAACCGTCAATATCTAAATACGTAAATCTGTTGTCCAAGTTCATGGTATTTAATAAGTTTCCGTTGCTAACCCTTCTTAATTGGTTAAATTGGATTTTACCAGTATTGTAAACATCATTACCAACTTGGTAATTAAAAAACGTTGATAAGTCGAAGTTTTTCCATCTCACGTTAACTCCAAAACCTCCTTGAAAATCAGGAAGAGCATTTCCTATTATACGACGATCGTTATCATCATCAATTTCACCATCGTTGTTTAAATCCTTTAATTTTAAAGTACCTGGTCTTAATGTATTTCCAACAGTACCAGAAGCATCAGCAATACCTTCTTTTAAGGTATATGTGCCTGTAACCTCGTCATAGCTTTCGAAATCGTCAACAGTGTAGAAGCCATCAGTTACAAAGCCATACATGTTTCCTATTTTACCTCCTAATTCAAGGATATAGTCATTTCTGTTTCTTAAATCTGTACTGGCCCAGTTAGATTGCGCAAACCTTGATTGAGTACCATCTAATTTTTCGATGGTAAGTACGTTATGCCCAATGTTAAAGTTAGCGGATAATGTAAAGTCTTTATTGTCTATTATGTAACCAGTAAGACCTAGTTCAACCCCTTCGTTTGCAGTGCTACCTATGTTAGCGTATTGGTCGTTAAAACCTGTGTTACTAGGAATTGCCTGTGTATAAAGTAAATCGCGGGTCTCGTTCCTGTAGTAGTCCAATGCACCGTTTAAACGTTTGTTAAAAAGGGTAAAATCTAAACCATAGTTGCTGGTTACTGTAGTTTCCCAAATTAAATCAGGGTTGTATAAAGAACTACTCTCTGGAGTGTAGTAAATATTGTCAACATTACCAAAACCAGGACCTCTGTTGGTTGTTCCTTCAAAAAGGAATTGTGTTAAACCAGAACCAATACGGTCGTTACCAGTTTCACCATAACTTACTCTTAACTTAAGTTGGTCTACAAAGTCAACGCCATCCATAAAATCTTCTTCATCTATTTTCCATCCGAAAGCCAATGCAGGGAAGATACCTAAAGCGTTTTCTTTAGCAAATTTACTAGATTGGTCTGCTCGGGCTGTAAGCGTGAAAATGTATTTGTCCTGTAAGTTAAAATCAAAACGTCCGAAAAGTGATTTTCTATTTGACGGGGTAAATTCTCCACCAGAAATTCGGTCAACATCTCCAAATTGCATGTTGGCAAACAAATCTTCTGGTGTTACTGATAAACGGAAGTTTTCAGCTCTAAGGAAATTAGATTTTCCTCCACTAGAGGATACTTCGTGACCAATTAAAACATCTAATTTAGAATCACCCCAATCTTTTTTATAGTTCAAAGTGTTAATCCATCGATAGTTGTGGTCATCTCTGTTTGTTCTTTGACCAAGCGGTAAACTACCTCCGTTATTAAACGATTCACTGGTTAAAGGTCCGTAAAACCTTAAATCTTCCTGAAAGCCTTTAGAGCGGGAAAAAGAGGTTTTTGCTGTAATATTGTCTGTAACCTTCCAAGTTAACGCAGCGTTGAACACATAGTCGTGGTCAGTACGTTTTCTCCAATCTTGTTTTACTAAATCGTTAGGGTTGATTAAACCTAATAAGAACTGTTGGAAATCATCGTTATCAGTTACTTGGTTAAGGTCAATGTCCAATTCATCAGCAATACCATTAACAGGTCTTGTTTGTACCGCATCTTTAATGCTTAATTGTCCGCTTGAAGTACCAGCACCGTCTCTAATAGAATTAGTAATCCTTGCTTGGGCATCAAAAGAAAGGCGATCGGATATTTTTTGGTTTAATTTAAAGTTTATAGCTGTTCTTTCGTAACCAGAACCAGTTAATAATCCTTCGTCCTTGTTATGTGAAACGCTTAAGTTCATTTTGGTTAATTCTGTACCGCCACCAATAGAAAGGTTGTGGTATTGAGATAATCTTGAACCTCCAAAAAGTTCATCTTGCCAATCGGTTGGCTTTCTTTGTTTGTATAATTCTAAATCATCATATTTTCCAAAATATCTTTCAAAACCTTCAATAGCAGTTTCGCCTCTTAAGGCTTGGTATTCGTAATTAGCCAAAGCAAACTCATAAGGACTTAAAACCTCATATTTTCTATCTTGTGGTAATTCGTTAAACTGAAAAAAGTTGTTGTATGAAATAGAGGTTTTACCCGCTACAGGGTTTTTGGTAGTAACAACAATTACACCGTTTGATGCCTGGGCACCATAAACCGCTGTTGCAGCCGCATCTTTTAATACGTCAATACTGGCAATGTCATTAACAGGAATGTTGTCAATTCCTCCAACAATAAAGCCGTCAACTACAAACAGAGGGCTGTTGTCTTGTGATAATGAAGTACCCCCCCTTACTCTAATTCTTATTTCGGCCCCAGGCTCACCATCTGCAGAGGTAACGTTTACACCGGGTAAACGACCCGTAAGTGCTTCAGCTGCGCTTGAAATAGGAATGGTAGAAAGTTCTTTGCTGCCAATGCTGGCGGTAGAACCGGTCATATCCAATTTGTTAACCTTTCCATATCCATAGTCAACAATTACGATTTCATCCAGTTCGCTAACATCTACCTGTAATGTTACGTTAATAGTGGTTTGCCCGTTAACAGCAAGTTCTTGTGTTTTATAACCAACATAAGAAAATACTAAAGTAGCATTTGAAGCGACATTGTTTAAGGTATAGTTCCCGTCAAAATCGGAAGACGTTCCGTTTGAAGTGCCTTTTACAAGAACAGTAACACCCGGCAGAGGACCGCCTAATTCGCCTCCGTCCGTAATTACACCGCTTACGCTAATGTTGTCTTGGGCATAAATATTATTGCCCAGCATAAATAATCCAATAAATAAGGCATAACAGACCTTATTTAAACATTCTCTTTTTTTTCTAAACTTAAAAGAGAAAAAAAGATGATCAAATAATAAATAATTTGTCATAGAATTTTAGTTTAATTAGTACTTAGTTTTAATAGTTTTTTGAAAAAATAATGAATAGAAGACATCATAAGATGCAATCGATTACACGAAATTATAACAATTTGATTAAAATCCAAATTAAATTTCATGAATTTGCTATAAACCTGTGTGCTTTTTTATAAAAAGGAAAAAACAAGCTTCTTTTTATAAAATAAAGCAACGGGAAAAATAGGCCTTTTAAGATAATCACTCAAAAGGCCTGTTTTTTAACTTTATTATTGTTAGTTCTTTACTATAATTTTATCAATAGGGCCCTTTGTGGTTTCAATCTTTATTAGGTAGCTTCCTTTGCTTAATTTAGATACATCCAAAGTGTTCAGGTTATTATCAATGGTTTCAACCAAAACACCCAATAAGCTGTAAATTCTGATTTTTTCCATTTTTAACTTAGATGAAACGTGCAAAGTTTGATTAACGGGATTAGGGTAAAGCCTTATGGTGTTTTTTAATATTTCGTTTGTGCTTAATGCTTCAAATTCCACGCTCATGTAATACAAGTTTGCCGTATTGTCTTTGGTTATTTCGTGCGAACCAGCAGGTAAATTTAATGTTAAAACACCAGATGAAATATTATGGCTGGTGCCGTTTACTTTAATAGCCCCTGTATAGCCTTCATTAAAAACAAGGGTTAGGGTTGAGGGGGCAGTAGTGGTAAAAGCGATTTTGGTGCTCGATTCTATTTTTAAACATTGGCTTAGCGTCAGCCCATTGTAGTTTACCGTGCCTTTTGAGTCTGATAGGTTTCCTGTAATGGAATAAAATGTACTGCTTAAACCAGAAAGTGTGAAATTGTGTATTTCGTCGCCAGTAACCGAACCGCCTTCTGTTGGGGTGGCCGAATTCATATTCGATTCAACTGTGCCATCAGCAACTACCCAATAGTAATATTCGGTGTCGTTAATAGCAGTATTGTCTATATAGCTGTTGGTGTTGGGATCTAATATGTCTGCTAATTTTACTCTGTTGTTCGGGTTGGAATC
This sequence comes from uncultured Flavobacteriaceae bacterium, assembly GCA_964653155.1. Lineage (GTDB taxonomy): Bacteria > Bacteroidota > Bacteroidia > Flavobacteriales > Flavobacteriaceae > Flavisericum. The sequence continues at coordinate 6,004 of CAZZDI010000128.1, forward strand.
CGTGCTTCTGAAAATCTCGAAGGATGAAGAGGTATAGTTGCTTACAGTCCAGCTTAAGCTTACAGAGGCATCGCCAGCATTTGCAGATAATGAGATTTCTGGCTCGGGACCTACTTCCCCCTGAATGCAAACCAAACCAGTATTGTAGTTGGTCAGAGCATTTTTTAAGCCCGTAATCACCGCATAAGAAGTATCATCGGTAGCATTGTTGAAAGTCCAGCTGAAATCGCCGCCATGCATTCTGCCAGCATATTGCATCACTTTTGTTTTGGCCTCTTCCGGAGAATCTGGGGTGTAACTATACATTACAGAAGGGTCGGTGTCGAAGTTGTCGTGACTGTTTCCGCCGTACGAAGAAATAACGGTTGAAGGAACAGTTTCGTTTCTAGAAGCAACTACATAAGCATCAAAATCTACGGTTGAATTTGGAAAATTGCTGTCTCCGTAAGCTACAAACCTTCTGGCGCCTTCAATATAATTGTTGAACGCTTTAATGGTACCGCCGTCTTCTTTTGAAAAAGTGGGCATATCTGAATAATCGTTGGAGCTTGAGTCTTCGTCGTAAACATCCGAGCCTTGCATGGATGTTAGCATAGGATATTTACAGTTCCTGAAATAATTGGCCTCAACAAAAAGTGATGAGCCGTTTGTGGATCCAGCGCCGTATTTCGAAATGCCATCATAATAATTGTTGTAAACGTGGGCAGAGTAGTATCGTACTCGTGGATGCCTGGAGTCGGAATGGTCGTACCAATTGTGATGGTAGGTAATATAAAGTTCGTCCGTTGGGTCTTCACTCAATCCCAAAAGGTTCGATTTTCCGGAATCCCAAAAGTGATTGTATGAAAATGTCACATATGTAGACCGTTTGCAATCTAACGCGCCATCACCTTTAGCTTGGTCGGCATCTCCGCCAGCGTCTCCGTAAAAGAAATCAACGTTGTGCACCCAAATGTAATCGTTGTTTTGTTGCAACCCAATATTATCACCTTCGTCACTATTGCAATTCATGGAACCGATGTTCCTGATTTCAATATTGGTGGCATTTTTCACTCGAATGCCCCAGCCATCTGCAACGGCATCGTCTCCCACGCCTTCAAATGTAATATGGCTCGAAGCGTTGTTTTTATTTTCAATGACTACATCGCCGTTTAAAAGATATGAAGGGTCTGAAATTTGACCAATCAATCTAACAATGAGCGGACGGGTGTCATCACCTTTTTTAAAGCCATCCAAAATAGTTTGGAGCCCAACACAGGGATTGGAGTTGGCGCCCGTTACATTAAGTTCAACAATGTCTTTGCTGTTTTCTGAAATATATAAAACCACTGCTCCCGATTTTGGAGTGCCGTCCATATTATAGGCTCCCGGAACACGTCCGTTTGAAAAAGCAAAACCGGTACGGTCGTGGGCTTCAACTGTAATAGGGGTGCTGGTGGTTGTTGCGCCTTCGCTGCCTGAAATAACAGGGGCAACGCTTATGGTGTATTGTCCCGCTTTTAAGCCTAGTGCATCGGCGCGGTAATAGCCGTTATAGCATCTAATAAGTTGGTCGTCTAATTTTTGGTTGGTCAAGCCTTCACCGGTTATATATACATTGTAGCTTTCGGCTTCGGTAACGGGCGTCCATTTAATGTAGGCAGCTTCCAGCCAGCCGTTAGATTCTGTAATGGTAACTGTTTGTGCTATAGCCAG
>CAZZDI010000129.1:0-7682 GCA_964653155.1 uncultured Flavobacteriaceae bacterium
GCTTCCGTTGTTGTTGGCCACCACATATTTGTAGTTGTAAAACCCTTGTTTCAATAAAATAGGCTTGGTGAAAATTTTGTTGGCTTCGTCATATTCCAACCGAGTGGATTCGTCAATTACATAATTGTTGAAGTTGCCGTAAACATGAATGTTTTTACCGGCCAAATGCGCTTTGTCTTCCAGTGAAAAATGCACCCAAACATAATCGGCCTCAATACTGGGGTTGTCGGCATCCATGTTTAAGATCACATAATTTCCGTTAATATCGGGGTTGTAAGTGTACGGTCTGTTGGCGCGGACAATATTAGTGTACAGATAATTGTGGTACAGGTCTTTTAAATCGATAAACTGAATGCCCGTGTTGGCTGCCCGAACATCTTTGTTTTCAAAGAAAAAATACTCGTTTCCGCCCCAAAAACTGGTTTCGGTGTCGTATTTATAAATCAGCTGGTTGCCAATAGTATATTGCGGTTTTAGGTTCGAAATGGCGTTATGCAGATTGTTGTTCTGAACAATAACGGCCTTTACGGTTTGTTTGGGGTTGTTCAGTTGCATGTTGTTTGGCGTGATGACGATATCCACACGTTGTTTTTCTTCAATATATTGAATGTCGCGAGAGCGTTTTAGGCTCACCCCAACCGAAGCTTTGTTTTCGTAAATCATAAATTTTCGCGAAAATACCAGCTCGTTACTGCTGTTATAAATAGACAGAAGGTAATTGCCCGACACCTTTAACGCCCTGGTTTGGTTGTTCGGGATGGTGAGTTTGTAATGCGAATAGATTTGATAAGTGTTGTACGAGTTCTCGTAGTCGCGGATACGTTGGTTGTCGAAACCGTCCATAAATTCGGAGCGCACCAAAACCGAAGGCGTCCAATCGAAATTAAAATGTTCTATTTTATAGTAGTAATCGTCTTCATTGCCGTTAAGTGCATCAAACTCTAAAACTAAATATTCGCCCAACCTTAAAATGGGCAACTGGGTTTCGGGGGTGTCGCCTTTAAAATTTATGGTTTTAATATAATCTGGCGGTGGGGTTTCTTCCACTTGTGCAAATCCGAAAACAGAAAATATAGCTATAAAAATAAAAGTGATGAGGTTTTGTTTCATTGGGAAATTGGTGTAATAAAATGTAAAGATATGCAAAATCCGTACCTTTTTGAAAACAGTTTATTTAGAATGGATACAAATAACAAACTCTAAACAACATTACGTTTTTTTACTGAAGAAATTCGTATTTTTGCACCGATTTTTAGACAACTAATTTCAATAAAAATAAATATGTCAAACGACATTCGTATTAAAAAAGGTCTGGACATTAAACTTAAAGGTGAAGCTGAGAAAACCTTAGAACAGGCGATTATCAGTAACTACTGCACCGTAAGACCAGAAGATTTTCATAGCATTACACCCAAACTTGTAGCAAAAGAAGGTTCCTCAGTTAAGGCTGGGGGCGTTTTGTTTTACGATAAAAGTAACGAGGCTGTGAAATTTGCATCTCCAGTTTCAGGACAAGTGATTGAGATTGTTAGAGGGCCAAAAAGACGTATTGATGCCATTAAAATCCAAGCGGATAAAACGCAGGAATTTGAGGATTTCGGAGCATTTAATTTAGATGCCGCAAAGCCGGAAGAATTAAAGGCACATTTACTTAAATCGGGATGTTGGCCGTTTATTAAGCAGCGTCCGTACGATGTAATCGCCAATCCAGAAAAATCGCCAAAAGCTATTTTTGTTTCGGCTTACGCTAGTGCGCCTTTGGCAGCCGATTTAGACTTTACGTTAAAAGGGAAGGAAGCCGAATTGCAAGCCGCGATTACAGCACTTGGAAAATTAACTGAAGGTAAAGTGCACGTTTCGGTTGGTAAAAATGCCAATTCTCCACTTGCCGGATTGTCGGGTATCACTTTGCACAAAGTATCTGGGCCACATCCATCAGGAAACGTAGGAACGCAAATCAATAAAATAGACCCTGTAAATAAAGGCGAGGTGGTTTGGACGGTAAGTCCACAAGACCTTGTTATCATTGGTGAGCTATTGTTAACCGGAAAATTCAATGCCGAACGTATTGTGGCGTTGGTAGGATCGTCAGTTAAAAAGCCGCGTTATTTCAAAACCCTTATTGGTAGCGAAGTATCAACCATGATTTACGATAATGGCGTTGAGAAAAGAGGCAACGATCGTATTATTTCAGGAAACGTATTGTCTGGTAAGGAAATTAAGCCTGACGGCGCTCTTGGTTATTACAGCAATACCCTGTCGGTAATTCCAGAAGGCGACGACTACGAATTGTTCGGATGGAATAAACCTGTTTTCAATAAAATTTCTACCACTAGAGCCATGACCTTTTCTTGGTTAAACCCAAACAAGAAATATGAGTTGGATACCAATACCAATGGTGAGCACAGAGCCTTTGTGGTAACTGGAAATTATGAAGAGGTATTTCCGTTGGATATTTATCCTTTGCAAATCCTAAAAGCCTGTATGTACAAAGATTTGGACGAAATGGAAGCTTTGGGTATGTACGAAGTGGCTCCAGAGGATTTTGCCTTAACGGAATTTGTTTGTGTATCTAAACAACCACATCAAAAAATAATAAGAGAAGGCTTAGATTTAATGCTTAAAGAGATAGGATAATGGAACTTAAAAAGAGATTACATATTTTAAAAAGAAAGTTCAGGAACAAAAAAATGGCTCCTGCTTTTAATGCCTTGCATACTTTCTTATTCTTGCCTGATGAAACCACTCACGGTGGCACACACATTAAAGCAGCAGACGATTTAAAGCGTACTATGAATACCGTAATTATGGCATTGGTACCTTGTTTAATTTTTGGTATGTTCAACGCGGGTTACCAGCACCATTTAGCTTTAGGTGATATTTCATCGGCAAACGGTTTTTTTGGAGCATCTTTCTGGACTTGGGATAATCTAGTTGTTGGGCTATGGAAAGTTTTACCTCTTGTTATTGTATCTTACGGTGTTGGTTTAGCCATAGAATTTTTATTCGCCGTAATCAAAGGTCACGAAGTAGAGGAAGGTTACCTAGTAACAGGAATGCTTGTGCCACTAATTGTACCAGTAGATTTGCCACTTTGGATGTTGGCCGTTGCCGTTGCTTTTGGTGTAGTAATAGGTAAAGAAGTTTTTGGAGGAACAGGAATGAATATTCTTAACCCTGCATTGACCATCCGAGCCTTTTTATTTTTCGCTTACCCAACTTGGATGTCGGGTGATAAAGTTTGGGTACACGGTGCTAAAGAACGTGCCAACGAAATAGCGGCCGGCGCAAACCTTGATGCCATTTCTGGCGAAACCATTTTAGGTAGCTTGGCACAAGGGCATGGGGCTGGTTATTCTGTTGCAGATATGTTCTTCGGAATGATTCCAGGCTCTGTTGGTGAAACCTCTACAGTTCTTATACTAATAGGAGCATTATTTTTAATCTTCACGAAAATAGGAAGTTGGAGAATAATGTTATCATCTGTAATCGGTGCTTTGGTCATGGGGTTAATTTTTAACGGTGTTGTAAGCAGCGGCTGGATTACCGAAAGCAGTAAGTTTTATGGATTGATGAGTACTGAATTCTGGCACCATTTATTAATTGGTGGCTTTGCTTTCGGAGCCGTATTTATGGCTACCGATCCGGTAACAGCCTCGCAAACCAATAAAGGAAAATGGATTTACGGGTTCTTAATAGGGTTTATCTCAATCTTAATCCGTGTGTTCAACCCTGCCTACCCAGAAGGTGTCATGTTGGCCATCTTATTGATGAACGTATTTGCACCAACCATCGATCATTATGTGGTTCAAGGCAATGTGAAGAAAAGAATGAAACGTTTAAAAGTTAAAACGGCTTAATACAATGAGTAACAAAACAGATAGTAACGTATACACCGTATTGTTCGCCATAGGAATGGTAGTAGTGGTTGGTGCACTGTTGGCCTTTACGGCAGCATCACTAAAACCAACAATTACAAAAAATGTAGAGTTGGAAATGCAGCAAAACATTCTTTATGCCATGGGTGTAAATGAAAATGATGAAAGCAGCGCCAATTTTGTATCTACAGATGTGGCTCCAGAGTTATTTAACGAATACATTAAGACGCAAATTGTTTTAGACAAAAACGGAAATGTATTAAAAGAAGTTCATGGTAACGAAATAAAAAAAGATTACACAAACAAACCGAAAGACGATTACGGTAAGGATGTGTATTTAATGGATATCAAAAAAGAAAAAGCAAAAGGAGAAGCACGCCGTTTACCTTTATTAGTTGGTGAAAAAGAAGGAATAACCTATTACATTGCACCAATTCGCGGCAAAGGATTATGGGATGCTGTTTGGGCGTACATTTCTATGGACGAAAACATGGTCATTCAAGGTGCTTATTTCGATCATAAAGGAGAAACCCCAGGTTTAGGTGCCAATATTAAAGAACGTTACTTCATGGACGACTTTATTGGAGAGCATTTATTGGATAGTGAAGGGAACTTTAAAGGTGTTGCTGTATCAAAAAGTAACGCCGACCCAACCAATCAGGATAAGACCGATAATGAAGTTGATGCCATAGCCGGAGCAACCATTACCGGAGATGGCGTGGCTGCCATGATTAAAGGAGATTTAGCATTGTATGTGCCTTATTTTAAAAATTTAAACAAATAATCTTATGGGATTGCTTTCTAAAAAAGACGCAAAATTAATAACAGATCCATTAGCAGATAATAACCCAATTACCATTCAGGTATTAGGTATCTGTTCTGCCTTGGCCATTACGGCACAGTTAAAGGCCTCTATAGTAATGTCGTTATCGGTGTTATTTGTAATGGGGGTTGGTAACGTAGTCATTTCCCTTATCCGGAACATTATCCCATCAAAAATTAGAATCATCGTTCAGCTTACCGTTGTAGCTGCCTTGGTAATTATTGTTGACCAAGTGCTTAAGGCTTATGCCTATTCTCTAAGTAAGGAGCTTTCGGTATTTATTGGGCTAATCATTACCAACTGTATCATTATGGGGCGTTTTGAGGCTTTTGCTTTAGGCAATGGCCCTTGGCGTTCGTTCTTAGATGGTATTGGTAACGCTTTAGGTTATGCTGTAATCTTGGTAATTGTTGGTTTCTTTAGAGAACTTTTAGGCTCAGGTACTTTATTAGGATTTAAAGTATTGGGAGACCCGATTGGAACTCCAGAAACAGGACCTACAGGGTTGTACGCCTTAGGGTATGAAAACAATGGTTTTATGTTGTTATCGCCCATGGCATTAATCGTGGTAGGAATCATTATTTGGGTGCAACGTAGTAGAAACAAAGATTTAATCGAAGACTAATCTCTAATTTAGAATTCTGGATTTAGAATTCATAATTACAAAAGTATGGAACACGTAGAATTATTTTTCAAATCAATATTTATCGATAACATGGTATTTGCCACGTTCTTAGGAATGTGTTCGTACCTGGCGGTATCTAAAAAAGTAAGTACGGCCGTTGGGCTTGGTGCTGCGGTAATCTTTGTATTGGCAGTAACCGTTCCCGTAAACTGGCTATTAGACCAATATATATTACAACCAGGAGCTTTAAAATGGTTGGGTGCAGAGTATGCTGATTACGATTTAAGTTTCCTATCGTTCATCATGTTTATTGCTACCATAGCCACCATGGTACAATTGGTTGAAATCGTGGTAGAGAAATTCTCTCCATCACTTTACAACTCTTTAGGTATCTTCTTGCCGCTTATTGCTGTAAACTGTGCTATTTTAGGAGGCTCTTTATTCATGCAGTCTAGAGAGATTGAAACCATAGGACTAGCCTTTAACTACGGAGTTTCTTCTGGTATTGGTTGGTTTTTGGCCATTTTAGCGATAGCTGCCATACGTGAAAAAATACGTTACTCTAACGTGCCGGCACCATTGAGAGGTTTAGGAATCACGTTTATCATTACCGGTTTAATGGCGATCGGGTTTATGAGTTTTGGCGGTATGTTAACCGGTGGTGACGACGAGGGAAAAGAGCAACAAACTGAAACAGCCAAAATGGAGCAAACCGAGCAAAAAGAAGAGAACAAATTAGCTGAAAACACCACTACAATAAACGAGTAATATGATATTAGCAGCAGGTACATTAGGAACTATAATAGCAACCGTAGCCGCCTTTTTAACAGTAACCTTACTTTTGGTGGCATTGCTATTGTTCGTAAAACAAAAGCTTTCACCATCTGGTCCAGTAAAGATTAAAATTAATGGTGAAAAAGAGATAGAGGTGTCCTCAGGAGGCACATTGCTTTCCACCCTAGGTAACAAAAAAATATTTTTGCCATCGGCTTGCGGTGGCGGCGGAACTTGTATTCAGTGTGAGTGCCACGTACTTGAGGGCGGTGGTGAAGCACTTCCAACAGAAACGCCGCACTTTACTCGCAAAGAGTTACAACATGGTGCCCGTTTGGCTTGTCAGGTTAAGGTAAAGCAAGACATGGAAATCACCATTCCTGAAGAAGTTTTCGGTATTAAAAAATGGGAAGCCGAAGTAGTACGTAACTACAACGTAGCGTCTTTCATTAAGGAATTTGTAGTGCGTATTCCAGAGGATATGAATTACAAGGCTGGTGGGTACATTCAAATTGAAATTCCGCAGTGCGAAATTAAATATTCAGATATAGACATTACAGCACATCCAGAAGAGCACGAAACACCAGATAAGTTTCAGGCAGAATGGGATAAATTCGGTCTTTGGCCATTGGTTATGAAGAATGATGAAACGGTAGAGCGAGCTTACTCTATGGCTTCTTATCCTGCCGAAGGCCGCGACATCATGCTTAACGTGCGTATTGCTACACCACCATGGGATCGAAATAAAAATGGTTGGATGGACGTAAACCCTGGGATAGCTTCGTCGTATATTTTCTCTAGAAAGCCAGGCGACAAAGTAATTATTTCTGGACCTTACGGTGAATTCTTCATTAATGAAAGTGATGCCGAAATGCTTTATGTTGGTGGTGGTGCTGGTATGGCGCCCATGCGTTCGCACTTATACCACTTATTCAAAACGTTAGAAACAGGTCGTACAGTAACCTATTGGTACGGTGGTCGTTCTAAGCGAGAATTGTTCTACTTAGAGCATTTTTACGAATTGGAGCGCAAGTTTGCCAACTTTAAATTTTTCTTGGCATTGTCTGAACCACTTCCAGAAGATAACTGGAAAGTGAAAAAAGATATCCACGATGAAGAAGGTGATGGTTTTGTTGGGTTTATCCACAACTGTGTGATTGATAACTACTTAAGCAAACACGACGCTCCAGAGGATATTGAATTGTATTTCTGTGGACCGCCATTAATGAACAAAGCGGTTCAAAAAATGGGAGAAGATTTTGGTATCCCAGATGAGAACATTAGATTCGACGACTTTGGTGGATAGATAATAAATGCTGAACTTGATTCAGCATCCCACAAATAAAATTAAGCCCAATACAGAAGTATTGGGCTTTTTGTTTTTATCAATTGTTTGTGGTTTACAATGCCATTGGGGCATGCTCAAACTCAAACAATTTGGTATAATCCATAACGTTTGGAATACCATCTAATTCGCATAGAAAAGTAACCACAGCACTCAAACCTTCAAAAAGAATGGTTTTGTCGGTAGGGTTTTGGGGTTTACGGTTTTTATAATGAAACGGAAGTTGGTATCCACAGG
>CAZZDI010000130.1:0-7659 GCA_964653155.1 uncultured Flavobacteriaceae bacterium
TTACTTCACTTCTTCAAAATCCACATCCGTTACATCACCCTCTTGGCTTCCGCCTTGGTCGCCGCCCGGTTGTTGTCCGCCGAAGTCTTGTGGACCGGCTTGACCGCCTTGTTGTGCGTTTTGAGCGTTGTACATATCCTGGCTTGCAGCTTGGAATGCAGCATTCAAATCATTTGTTGCGGCATCAATTCCGGCAAGGTCTTGTGCTTTGTGAGCATCTTTCAGACGAGCCAACGCACTTTCGATTGTACCTTTTTTGTCAGCAGGAAGTTTATCGCCAATCTCTTTCAGTTGTTTTTCAGTGTTGAAAATCAAGCTGTCAGCGTGGTTCAATTTATCCACACGTTCTTTTTCGTTAGCGTCGGCAGCAGCATTGGCAGCAGCTTCTTCTTTCATTCGTTTGATTTCAGCATCGCTTAGTCCGCTGGAAGCTTCGATACGAATTTGCTGTTGTTTTCCGGTTGCTTTATCTTTTGCAGACACGTTCAAGATACCGTTGGCATCAATGTCAAACGTAACTTCAATTTGAGGCACTCCACGCATAGCAGGCATAATTCCGTCCAAGTGGAAACGTCCAAGTGATTTGTTGTGAGCAGCCATTGGGCGTTCGCCTTGCAGCACGTGAATTTCTACCGAAGGCTGATTGTCGGCAGCCGTAGTAAATGTTTCTGACTTTTTGGTTGGAATAGTGGTGTTAGCTTCAATCAATTTTGTCATCACGCTTCCCATTGTTTCGATACCCAAAGAAAGTGGCGTAACGTCCAGTAGCAGAATGTCTTTCACATCGCCGCTCAAAACACCGCCTTGGATAGCAGCACCTACGGCAACTACTTCGTCAGGGTTTACACCTTTTGAAGGGGCTTTTCCGAAGAATTTTTCTACTGCACTTTGGATAGCTGGAATACGAGTGGATCCACCTACCAAAATTACTTCGTCGATATCGCCAACTGTCAAGTTTGCATTTTGCAAAGCAGTGCGACAAGGCTCGATAGTGCGTTGTACCAAATCATCTACCAATTGCTCAAATTTAGCACGTGTCAATGTGCGAACCAAGTGGCGTGGCACACCGTCAACCGGCATAATGTAAGGCAAGTTGATTTCGGTAGAAGTGGTGTTTGAAAGCTCGATTTTTGCTTTTTCAGCAGCTTCTTTCAAACGTTGAAGTGCCATCGGGTCCTTGCTCAAATCAATTCCGCTGTTGTCGTTTTTGAATTCCTGAACCAACCATTCGATAATGCGTTGGTCAAAGTCATCACCACCCAAGTGTGTGTCCCCATCAGTAGATTTTACTTCAAAAACACCGTCGCCAAGTTCCAGGATAGAAACGTCGTGTGTACCACCACCGCAGTCAAACACAGCAATTTTCATGTCTTTGTGTGCTTTGTCAAGACCGTAAGCAAGAGCAGCCGCAGTAGGCTCGTTGATAATACGTTTCACTTGCAGTCCGGCAATTTCTCCGGCTTCTTTGGTAGCCTGACGCTGACTGTCGTTAAAGTATGCAGGCACGGTAATAACCGCTTCTGTAACTTCTTGTCCAAGATAATCTTCGGCTGTTTTTTTCATTTTTTGAAGAATGATGGCAGAGATTTCTTGCGGGGTATAAAGACGTCCGTCAATGTCCACGCGAGGAGTATTATTGTCGCCACGAACCACTTTGAATGGCACACGTGCAATTTCTTTGTCCAAGCGATCGTATGTTTCACCCATAAATCGTTTGATAGATGAAACGGTGTTGATAGGGTTTGTAATAGCCTGACGTTTAGCAGGATCACCTACTTTACGTTCGCCGCCTTCCACAAAACCCACCACAGAAGGAGTTGTGCGTTTTCCTTCGTTGTTGGTGATAACGATAGGCTCGTTACCTTCCATTACGGATACACAAGAGTTTGTAGTACCCAAGTCAATTCCAATTATTTTTCCCATTTTGTATAAATATTTTTATTGATATTATTCAAGTTAAGTATCATTTTTATCGGACTAAGAGAAAGAGTGTCGTCTTTTTTGTCTTCTAAAAAATGACTTGCGACATATTTTTTACAAATGATATGCCATCGGAATTTTAAAATAATAAAAAATAAAAAATGGCAGAAAAACGGTAAAAATGCAGGTTTTTCGAAATTTATTACTGACAAAACGGCAGAAAGAAAGCTAACAACTACATTTCAGATAGTTGTTAGCTGAATAATATTTTATGATAATGATTGACTAAAAAGTATAACCGAATGAAATTCCAGCCCAGGGGATAAAATTCATTCCGGCAATGATAGGAGTAAAGCCTGCACGAAAAAGAAATCCACCTTTTACAGGTTGATAGCGGTATCCGGCACGGAGCATAGGAAACTGGAATTGCAATAAACTCAATCCGGTTTCAAAATGATGGGATTTTTTCCCGAATAAAAAGTTTGCCGCAGGTGTTATATAAAAGGTAGTTTCGCTTATAGGTACGGATGAATTTGCATACGAAGCGATGTTCAATACCCCAAGACCTCCTCCTACAGCCAGTTTTGTTACTTCTGAAAGTCGAAATGTGTAATCATAATTGAGTGAATAGAGCACAGAGTTTCCGCCTAATTCCAGGTAAATTGAGTTGCGTTTGAAATTGAGGGTCGAATCGTTTTGGATTTCTTGTGCCTGAGATTGGTTAAGGCTGAATACAGCAAGCAGTAGAATGAAAATAATTTTTCTCATAATTTTGGTTTGTTTTAGGTTTGTGTTTTTTATAAGATGGAAAAATAGGCCAAAACGCTACATTAGGTTTGTTAAATAAAGTGAATTTATAGGTTTTTTCTTCATTTCTACAAATTATCTGCGAATTTATAAATCCAGCAGTCCTTCCGGGAGGTTTAGACGAATGATTTTATTTTCGTGATCCAGTTCGGTGATAAATTCTTCTGCAATAGGAATAAGTACTTCGCCGGTTTCATTTTCTACTACAAAAAGTGAATTCGCCGTGCTATCATCCACTGCGGAAACGCACCCGATGCTGCCTTTTTCTGCATCGATTATCTCAAAACCAACAAAATAATCTGATTCAAATTCAGTTTCGTCCATTTCGTCTAAAAACATATTGGGCAAGTAAATGGTCTGACCAATAAATTCACGCGCTTTTTCTTCACTATCCACGCGCTCCAGCTTTATCAGGCCGGTAGTGTCCGTTTTCATTCGCACATTTTCGAGGTAGAAAGGCACCAAAAGCCCTTCCGGCTCCATAATAATAAATGGTACTTCCACATCTTCCAGAATAGTAGAATGAGTTGTGAATGCCATTTCGCCTTTTAGTCCGTGCGGTTTGGTGATTTGTCCGATTGGGAATATTTCGTCTTTGAGAATCATTTATTTCATATTTTAGAGGAGCAAAAATACAAAAAAATCCCCTTTCTGAATGAAAGGGGATAAATTCATTTGGCAAATTTCGATTTAGTTCAATCTAAAACGGATTATTTTGCAGTCCATTTACAACGAACCGGAGAAATAATCAATTCTTCTTTCTTCAGTTGATTAATAGCTTTGTCAACTTCTTTACGATCAATTCCGGTCAATTCTGCTACTTTTCCGGCATTTATTGGTTCGCCTGCACTTTTGAATGCTTCTAATACTTTGTCTTTTGTTTCCATAATGTTCAATTTTTATAGTTTACAAAAATAATATTTATTCCTTACTTATTTCTAGAATTCTTTGCTGATTTTCGCAGCAATTTCTGTCATTTCTTCTGCAGTGAATTTCAGCTTTGGATTGCCAATGTTCATATCTGATTCTTTGTTAATAGGAATCAGGTGAACGTGCGTATGAGGCACTTCCAGCCCAATTACTGCTACTCCAACTCGCTTACAGTCCATTGCTTTTTCGATGGCATGAGCAACTTTTTTTGAGAATTGCATCAGCGCAGTGTAGATGTCATCCTCCAGATTAAAAAGATAATCTTCTTCCGTATTTCTGGGAATTACCAGCGTATGCCCTTTTGACATGGGATTAATGTCCAAAAAAGCATAGAAATCCTCATTCTCAGCCACTTTGTAGCTTGGAATTTCGCCTTTTGCTATTTTTGTGAATATGGTCATGGTTTGGTTGATTAGTTAAATTGTAAAATAGTTGATCGGAAATTCTCTATGCTTCGATCTTCGTGCTTCCAGCTTCTTAGTTACAAAGATATTTCCATTACCTCAAATTCCATCTCGCCGGAAGGAACCTGAACTTTGGCTTTTTCACCCACTTTTTTGCCAAGAAGACCTTTAGCAATTGGAGTAGTTACAGAAAGTTTGCCTTCTTTCAGATTGGCTTCGCTTTCCGAAACAATCAAATACGTCATGACCTGGTTGTTTTTCAGGTTTTTGATTTTAACACGGGTTAGAATCTGAACTTCTTTGGTCGAAATTCGGCTTTCGTCAATCATTCGGGCAGAAGCGATTACTTCTTTCAGCTCAGCAATTTTTAATTCGAGCAGCCCTTGAGCTTCTTTTGCAGCGTCGTATTCGGCGTTTTCAGATAAATCGCCTTTATCGCGTGCTTCGGCTATTTGTTTGGAGATAGCAGGTCGCTGAACATTTTCCATTTCACTCAGCTCATCCATTAGTTTTTTATAACCATCAGCGGTCATATAATTTACTGCCATAATTTTCTGGTATAGTTAAATTGTTTAATTGTAAATTCTATTTTAGTTTTTTACCGACAGTAATAAGATATATAAAACCACCTAAAAATAATTTAATCCTTTAGAATTAGCTACTTCAGGTGGCTTTTTGGCTCTTTTATTGTCAGTCTGAAAAAACAAAAAGAATTCCGACTTTAGTTGACGGAACTCTTAATTATGCTTTTTGTATAATGCAAAGATACGAGATTAAATTTGAAAATCAAGTTTTATTTCAAAATTATTTTTTCAAATTCAGCTGTATTTTCTATTAAAGATTTCGGAATAAATAAATGCCATTCTGGCGTCTTCGGCATTATCGAGCGAAACATGTATCGGGCTCGCTTCCTCTTCGGCTTTTTCATCTAAATCAAGTACGCGAAACGAACTGTGAGTTTTGAAAACGCTCTCTTTCATCTGCTTTTTCACCCGAAGTTCCTTAAAATCGGTAGCGCTGTCGTAGCTGAGCGGTTCGTATTTCAGCGCTTCATATTCCATCGGCGCAATGGTTTCGGCAGAACCTCTCGGCGTAGAGTAGGGCTTTGAAGGACTTGCAGTTGCCGGTTTGGGTTTTGGCTTTTCTAGCATTTCTTCAAATTCTTCCCAGCTTTGCTCCAATTCTTGGAAAACCGATTTTTTCGGTTCAGCTTGCTCGGCAGCCGGCTTTTTCTTCTTGCTTTTCCCAAAAAGACTGCTGATTGCAACAACTGCAACAAGAATAAAATAGATTATGTCGCCTAAATCTTCCATTTGATACGTTTTATATTTTGCAATATTACAAATTATTTTTGAAAACTGGAAATGAATAGAAGCAAAATCGTTTATTCAAAATTTCGGTTTTCAGCATTTGTGCTGTCATGCATTGCAGCGCAATTATACATAAAAAACAATGGGTAACTTCACAGCCACCCATTGCTACATTTTAACCTAAACCTTAATTATGAAAAATTTATCTGTTTGTTTACGAACACAAAAGTATAACTAATATTTTAAATACCAAAAAAATAAGACATTTTTTAGTAAAAAAAGGACATTTTTTAAAAAACAACAATGGGTAACTTCACAGCCACCCATTGCTAACATTTTAACCTAAACCTTAATTATGAAAAATTTATCTGTTTGTTTACGATGCAAATGTAATATAGAGTTTGCAATCTTGCAAATTTTTTTAGAAATATTTTAATTAAATCTTGCAACTTGCTTAAAAAATTGATTAAACATACCGAGTTTTACATTTTTTATCAATAAATATTTATAAAAACAGGCATTTCGATAGTTTTAATTTCCGAATCAACTTTCAAAATCATCGAAATAGTACAAGTCTGCTTACAAAATTACAAAAAAACAAATTATTTCACAATAATTTGTTTTTTTTAATTGCAGTCATCTTGACTTTTCTTAAAACAATAGAAAACATAGAATAATTTGTACTTATTCTCATATAATCCGAAACAACCATCCTTTGGAGGATGTTTTAAAATTAGAGACGAGTTCGTTTATAAAGAATCAACGATGACAGAGTTGATTGCATTTAATTTCTGATAGTATCTGTCTTTTTTAATTGTTTATCATGTACTTTTGATAATTTTTTTAACAACATTACCTTTTGATGTGGTTAAACACACTAAATAGATGCCATTTTCAAAGTGTGACAGGTTTATGTCAGTGGATTTGTGCCAGGTTTGCAGTGTTTGTCCTGAAATGGAAATCAGACTAACTTTGTTGATTTCATATTCGGACTGAATGTACAATATGTCTTTAATGGGATTGGGTGAAATGGTGATGTTCAAATGAACGGTCTCACTGACCGAAGTGGGCACGTCGTTTAACTTCCACAGCACAAGTCCATTACTGTCAAAGGAAGCCTCAAAATACAATTCATTGTTGAAAACTCTGAAAAGAGTTGTGCTAAATAATGGACTTTTATTTGGTGAAATGTCCGGAGCAAGTTTAACTGTGCCGGCGGTAGTCCCATCGCTCCTCCAAAGTTCCCAACCATTACTTCCGTCAGAAGCTCTAAAATAAAGTTTGTTGTTAAATACATAAAAAACCTCCGGATTACTACCTTCGTATGCTTTTGTATTGATGTTTTTTACCATTTTAGTACCTGACGCGGTTCCATCCGTTTTCATTAGTTCTCGTCCGTCGTTTTCTGTAAGAGCGCTGAAATAAAGCTCACCATTCATTTCTATAAATCGATTGGGATCATATACTCCGCCCTGATAGTGAAGGCTTGAAACTACTTTTGTTCCTGCCGTAGTACCGTCAGTAACCCAAAGTTCCATGCCTGCATAAGGGTCTTTGCTGTCTGCATTGAAGTATAATTTTCCTTTGAATTCATAAAAGTGAGAAGGAAATGAATGTCCGTTTGGATTAATATCCTTTATCATGTATGTGCCGGAAGCTGTACCATCGGTTACCCAAGGCTCAACACCATGAGTGCCGTCATCTGTAGAAAAATATATTTTTCCGTTGAATTCTGTGAAATTACTAAAATACTTATTAGAACCAACATTAATTTCTTTGACCATTTTAGTCCCGTTGGTTGTTCCGTCCGAAACCCAAACCTGGTAGCCGTGTGTGCCGTCATTGGCCAGAAAGAAAAGTTTATTATTACATACTTTTAGAAAGGTGGGACTGCTGTTTCCACTCGGATTTATATTCTTTACCATTTCAGTTGACACATAGCCGTCCGAAACCCAAAGTTCATGCCCGTTGGTTCCGTCATCAGCCTTGAAATAGATCTTCCCATTGAATACGGTAATTTCGTCAATTTGTGAATTTCCATTGGGGTTAATGTCTTTAAATCGATATGTTCCACTATAAGTTCCATTTGTTTTCCACAATTCAGTTCCTCTAGTAACGTTGTTTACAACAAATAATAGTGCTCCATTTAAGTTTAAAAATTGATAGATATTGGTACTGCCTGTCGAGTTCAAATCTCTGACCATTTGTGTGCCATCGGCAGTTCCATCGGTAGACCACAGTTCATAGCCGTTGATACCATCGTTTGCTGTAAAATAAAGTTTATTTTC
>CAZZDI010000131.1:0-7611 GCA_964653155.1 uncultured Flavobacteriaceae bacterium
CGCGTCATGTGTTCGGCCATTTTTATCGGGTTCATTTCCAAGCAGTAAGACGGCACTAAATCGACTAATTCTTTATATTTTTTTATAGCTTCAATCATAATTTCACGTGGCGCCATTTCGGATTTGCTTTCAAAAATATTACCGCCCAAAGCCATACACATCATGTAATGGTGCATTAAAGTATCGATAGGAATGGATGCAAAACCTACTTTTCCAGTTTTCGCCAAAGCCATGAGCTCTTTCCAGGTTTTTGGAATTTGGATGTTTTCCTTTTCAAGCAAATCTTCGCGCCAAGTGGCAACGGGAGTCGCTGCATCTGTGGCTAAAGTCCATTGCTTGCCATCCACATTGTAGCTGGCATTAGATTTTCCAACGCTATTTTCAGCCAATTCTTTTAAAAAATCAGCACTCAAATAATCATCGAAAGGCAAGAGCACTTTGTCTCTCGCCGCGATGGACACATGCGGATTGTCCATTATCAACAAATCGTAATTCGCTGTCAATTCATTTAAAGAGGCATCGGCAAAGGCCTGTAACGAGCGTTTTTCCCAAATAATTCTCACATCGGGATTCAACTCTTCGAAACGCTGTGCGGTAGCCACCACCGAGGTAAATCCGCGGGTATGGTTCCAAGCTATTCCTTTTAATATGGTCATTTCTTTTTCTATTTTTTAAACTTTATTAATTCAACAAGCCTTGTGGCCATTGATAACTACCGGGTTTTATGGTAACATGCAGGCTTTGCTTATGCTGCATTCTAACTACACCTTGCTGAAAAACTGCTTTGGGCGTAAATGCCTGCCAATTTAATTTTTTCAAAATATCGTAGGCAGTAGCGCCGCCTTCAATGAATAATTCTTTTACTTCCACTCTTAAAATCAATTGGGCTACTATCCTGCTCAATCGCTGTTTTAGAACGTTCGAACTGTTTTTAAACTGAATGTTTTCATCTGAAATGCGAAGTACCAATTTTTGATGCTCCATATATCTTCCGATAATTTGATCTGTAAATTCTAGAATAGCACTATCGTTACAATTTTCAGCCAACAGGTGCTTTGGAAATGTTAACAATAGGCAGCCATTTTTCTTAAAATTGTTTGCAAAAGCCACACTTTCAGGATGTGTACTGCCGGAAACCAAAATATACCCATTGGTAAAATTAAGTGTTTCAAACGCTTTTTTAGCGGAAACTATGCCCAATTTATTTAAAAATTGTCCAAAAAAAGCGGCACTTCCGCCTATTAGGACATTTTGATTGTACAGATTCAAATTTTCAGATAAATCGGCTTCATTTTGGCAATCAGGCACATAAACACTTTCTGAAGCCATCAATTCGACAATCCCTGTTTTTACTGATACTCCTTGTGTTTTAGAGGTCCTTTCGGAAAGTATTGTCGCTACTGAAGATGTTTTAGCAGGAAAATCAGGGTCAGTTGAAAAACCCGTGTTTTCAATTTCTATACCATCAACATAATAAACACCGTTTTTGATGATACGATTTCCTTCCGGATTAGAAGGTTGCAACAATACTTGCGGTTTTCCTGAGGCTTCCATTAAAGCTTTCAGTTCGGTCAACACATAACCGCGAAGTACCGAGTCGCATTTTTTAAACACGATGGGGTTTTCCGTTTTTTCAAAAACCTGCTTTGCTATTTTTTGGTGAGTTTTATATGCTTCATGCTCTGTTTGCGAACGCGAATCGGTAGCGATTACCACAACTTTTGCTGATTGCTCGGGAATACTATCTAGCCCGAAGGCAACCTGTACACCATAGCGCAGGCAAACCCCTGCTATTTCGGCGGCTCCTGTTAAATCATCAGCAATTACAGTTATCATTTTTATTTATGTTTAGCCATTACGATAGCGTAATCAATAGCTACCAACATCGCATCGGCCGAGGCTATTCCCTGCCCTGCAATTTCAAAAGCCGTACCGTGATCAACAGAAGTCCGGATAATAGGAAGCCCCAAAGTAATGTTTACCCCTTTTACACTTTTCATGGTTTCTTTTTCGTTGTCCCACTTAAAACCTTCCAGTTTAAACGGAATATGCCCTTGGTCGTGGTACATGGCCACACAGCCATCAAATTTTCCTTGAACCGCTTTTACGTACATGGTATCTGGCGGAAAGGGCCCTTGGGCATCAATGCCCAGTTTTTTCGCTTCTTCCATGGCTGGGATAATTTCATCGACCTCTTCATCGCCGAACAGCTGGTTTTCGCCTGCATGTGGATTTAAACCAGCAACGGCAATACGCGGATTTTCAATGCCGAATTTTTTACAGGCATCGTTAAGTAACGTAATCACCTCAAAAACGCGGTCTTTTTTACACAAATCGCAAGCTTGACGCAATGACACATGGGTGCTCACATGAATAACCCTAAAGTTTTCATCGGCCAAAAGCATGGCGTATTTTTTAGTATTGGTGTAATCGGCATAAATTTCGGTGTGTCCAGAATATTTGTGCCCCGCTTTGTGGATAGATTCTTTATTTATAGGTGCCGTTACCGTCGCATCGATGTCTTTTGAAAGCGCCAATTCAATGTTTTTGATTACCGCTTCGAATGCTGCTTTTCCGGCCATGGCCGTAACCACTCCGGGTTCCAAATTATGGTTATCGACATTTTTTAAATCGAACACATCGATAGTACCGTGTTCAAACTTGGCATCGGCAACCTTTTGGATGCTATTAATTTTTAAAGTTGAATTTAAAGAAGCAGCCTCATTTCGCATTGTCTCGGCATCGCCAACCACCAGTGGGCTGCAACGTTGGTAAACGTCTTTTAACTCTAAAGTTTTTATAATAATCTCGGGGCCAATTCCGGCCGGATCCCCCATCGATATTCCTATTTTGGGTTTCATGGTTTATTAAGGTTAAAGCAATTTTTTATAAATATTTATGGCATCTTCGCGAGTAACTTCCCTCGGGTTATTTTTCAATAAACGAGTAACTTTCATCGCGATATCGGCCAGTTCGGGCAATACCGCTTTGGTAATTCCTATTTCCGACAATCGTTGGGGAATGCCACAGGCATGAGAAAGTGCCTCTATTTTTTCGATACCCAAACTAGCTATGTTTTCGTCACTTCCATTCCAAGTTATTCCTAAAGCACGTGCCACTTCGGCATGTCTTTTAGGGCTGGCAGATAAATTAAAACGCAAAACCTCTGGCATTAAAATGGCGTTCGAGAGTCCGTGCGCCACATGAAACTTTCCTCCTAAACCATAAGATAGCGCATGCACAGCAGCTGTATTTACAGGCCCCAAACACAATCCGCCATACATTGAACCGAGCAATAAACCCGAACGGGCTTCAATATCACTTCCGCTTTTATAGGCTTTTAGCAGATGGTCTGAAATAAGCTTAATGCCTCGAAGCGCATAAGTATCTACCAAAGGGTGCCCAAATTTATTGGTATAGGCCTCAATACAATGCGATAGTGCATCAATACCTGTTTCGGCCGTTAGTTTAGGCGGTAAACTCACCGTTAGAACGGGGTCGAGATAACAAGCGTCGGGCACTAAAAACGGACTGATAATCCCGCTTTTGGCCTGGGTATCTTCATTCAACAAAATGGCATTTGGAGATACTTCGCTGCCTGTTCCCGAAGTAGTGGGCACACAAATGAGTTTAATATTCCTTC
This sequence comes from uncultured Flavobacteriaceae bacterium, assembly GCA_964653155.1. Taxonomy (GTDB): domain Bacteria; phylum Bacteroidota; class Bacteroidia; order Flavobacteriales; family Flavobacteriaceae; genus Flavisericum. The sequence continues at coordinate 3,644 of CAZZDI010000131.1, forward strand.
CGTTTAAAAAACCAATACCAACAACATCTTCAAGCTTTTGACTATTATCGATAAGCGCCGCCAATAGTTTGGCGCAATCTAAAACGCTTCCACCGCCAACGCCAATCACACAATCTGGATTGAAACTTTGGTGCTCATCCAGCAGTTTATTGAATTGTGTAAAAGTAGGTTCGCCCGCAAATTTGTATTCCGCTAGGCTGACTTCCTTATTTTTATTCTGAAGGCTTTTTACGGTAGCTTCAACAGCATTTAAAAGCGGAGAAGCCACAAGGAACAAAATGCGTTTTGATCCTTCTAAAAGGGTATCGTTGCTAAGCTCGTTAATGGTGTTTTCACCAAAAACAATTTTATTGGGCTGCAACAGGGTTATTGAATTCATTTGAAATATGTCGTTATTAATTTTTGTCTTTCAGTTTGAAGTAACCATAAATGGTCAGTTCATCTTGTACGGGTTCCGATTTAAAAAATAAACTGGCTACATAGCCCACAACCAAAACGATTAAGTGACTGTAAACACCCAACATATATTTGTGATGCGGAAAATTATAATCGCCAAAATCGAGAATTAAATTGCCGTTGATTTCGGTTGTGGACAATACCGCGTAAGCCGTAAACAAAATACAAGTGATGATGCCAATATGCAAACCTTGCTTGTTTGCCTTTCGGGAAAACAGCCCAAGCATAAATATACCCACTATTCCGGCTGAGAAAATAGCGTACAATTTAAACACCACGCCCAAAACGCCCTGTCCGTCCCAGGCTGCATAAAGCAAAGCCACAATGGCCATAGCCACGCCCGATAACAATACCAACAAACGCCCAACTCTTAACCGTTGTTTATCGGTACAATTTGGGTTGAAACGCTGATAGAAATCCTCAACGCCAATGGCCGCCAAACAGTTCATGTCGGAATCCAGACTCGACACCGCAGCTGCGATCAATGCAGCTAAAACCAAACCAACCGCGCCAACGGGTAATTCGGTTCCTATGAAATAAGTAAAAGCCTGATCGGTTGTTAGCCCGTCGGGTAAAACGGCTCCACCGGAATTATAAAACACAAACAGCAACGAGCCAATAAGCATAAACAAAGCCCAAACCGGTACACTGGCCAATACGCCAATATAGGCCGCTTTTTTAGCGTCTTTATCGGTTTTAGCGGTTAGGTAACGCTGTACGATGGTTTGGTCGGTGCCGTATTTCTGCAAAGCATAAAACGCCCCATTAATGACCAAAACCCAAAACGTGAGTTCGGTAAATGTAAAATCGTATGGACCGAAATCTATCTTTTTCATGGCGAAGGCTTGATCAATCATAAAACCGGGACCGCCATCAGATTTAAACAACAACACCCCGACACACAAAATACCACCGCCAATGAGCAAAAATCCTTGGATTACATCCATCCAAATAACGGCTTCAATACCGCCCAAAAGTGTTAACAGCAAAATAATGACAGTTAGCCCAATGATGAAAGTGGTCACATCCATTCCGGTTAAAGTCGCCAAGGCCAAACTCACCAAATACAACACGGTTCCCATTTTTGAAAAATGCGTTAGAATAAACGCTATGGAACTGTACATTCTGGCAAACGGACTAAAACGGCGTTCGAAATATTCGTAAGTACTTAAACGGATGACCTTTCGGAATAACGGCACAATCACCCAAATGAGCCCGATAAGGACAATGGGCACCATTAAGCCTTGCACCAACAATATCCAGTTGGATTTATAAGCGGCCGCCGGATACGCCAAAAAGGTAACACTACTGATTAAGGTTGCGAAAATAGAAATACCGATGGCCCACGCCGGAATATTTTTACTACCCGCAAAATATTGATCGGAACTTTTTTGGCGGTTGGCAAAATAAAAGCCCGCCCCTAGTGTAAAAGCCACAGAAACGACAACAATAGCAATGTCTATCCAGTGAATATTAAGCATAATAATTGAGTTTAGTTGGTCTATTTTAAACCACCTCGGTTAATGGTGGCATCATGGTTTTATTGCAAAGTCCCTTTTGGTTCATCAATGCTTTTAACACCGCTAAAGATTCACCAAGAGTTCTGTCTTTTTGGTACTGTTGTGCTACAAGGTCGGTTTCGTTTTGCCAGTGTTCGCAGACCTCCCAATCCTTGTTTAAAGCAGCATGGTATAGTTTTTTATACATTTGGGGCACATAGTTTCCTGTGCTGGGCACGATGCCATCAGCCCCCATTTTTAGGCTACCGAAACTCTGTGCACCCCATCCGCAGAAAAAGGAAAAATTTCCATTGTTTTGGTAGCGGTCAATACAGGTTTGCATACGCCCTACATCGCGTTCGGAATCCTTCAGTCCCCAAATATTTGGATGAACCGACAATTCTTCAACCACTTCCAACGGAATGGACATTTGAGTCGTCGCCTTAATATTGTACATCATCACGGGGCCGTTTATTTCGTCGGCCAACTTTTTGTAAAATGAAGTCATTTGCTTAGCGGTTAACCCGTAATACGAAGGCAATGTAGCCACCACACAATCGGCACCCAGATTGATGTATTTTTTTCCCCTGGTGATTAAATCGTCAACCTGATTGCCCACAAGCCCTGCATAAACACATTGATTTTTGCCTTTTGCTTTTACAGCTGCCTCAACCAATTTAAGGCTTTCCCTTTCGTTAATGGAACTCGATTCGCCCGTAGTTCCTAAAACCAATGGATGGACATCATTCTCAGCAAAACGTTTCATTATTCTTTCTACGGCTTCAACATCAATTGTTAAATTGGTGTTTAACGGTGTAATCATGGGTACTACGACACCAGAGAAACGTTTTTGCATAAGGTTGGTTTTTTTTTAAATTGCAACATGCAATATGACCAAATAAAAAATATTGAGGTGTTATTTTTGCTCGACGAACGATTTTGTAAACCAAGCTGTTTCAAAAACTGTAATTTTTTTTTAATAAAGTTTCTGCAAAAAAACATCAAAGATTAAAAACAGGAAAAACATTTATAAACAAAGGCCTTACAGCCGTTTTATGATTTTTTGGTAATGAGATAAAAAGCAGGAAAAAGCCGAGAAGCTCAAGACGTGAACAGTAAACTTAATGGGATACGTTTGGGTATCGAGGAATGCTATTCCAAAATTTTGAAAAACGAGGGAACGGTAAACAGTGCCAAACTTAAAAATGCCTTCCTCGGAATGGAAAGCGGAGAACTGACCTTTTTCAAATTCTACCAACAGTTTATAGCAGACTTTGAAAAAGCAGAAAGCATCTTGCCTTTAATCCATTCAGCGAGCACAAGAACACCAAAAAGGATAAGGACGGGCTTTCAACTTATTCAGCATTTCCTCAATCATTTTTATACGGTTTCTTACTTTTTCAACAGAGACATCCAACGCATAACCCTCGTCCAGTGGCTCTTTCATAAGCAACATCTTTTTGATATACTTATAATCGTAACTCCTATTTTTGCCCTCTTCATCAATCAGGTATTTGATAATTATTTTTTTCTTTCTAATAAAGACCGTACGGATTGATAAAGGAACCTTCGTTTTATATATGATTAACTTCGTTTCGCAGCCAATTCCCCACGATACTATTGGTAATAGTTATAAACCAAATCAATAATTCTTCTGAAACTCTAAAACACCATCTCAGGGAAAACCCTGAAATCGAATTTCCTTGATTGCCCCGAAACAAGCTTTTCTATAAGGGGCTAACTTTGTTCTCGTAAACTTTAATAAAAACATAACAATTAGAGACGATGAACTTAAAATCTACATTTTTTGGAATTTTAACAAGTCTTGGATTTGCATTTTCAGCCCAAGCACAAGAAGAAACACAAATAGGAGGTTTCCTGGCCTACGGAAGCGAAATTGAAAACATCGGCATTGGTGCCAATGCCGAATTTCCCATTATGGAAAACCTGAGCATTTCCCCGTCCTTCATTTATTATTTCCCCAAAGAAGAATACGGACTTAAAATGAACTGG
>CAZZDI010000132.1:0-7590 GCA_964653155.1 uncultured Flavobacteriaceae bacterium
GCCAACGGACGGAGTACAAAAACAATTACCGCAAAAAGAATAACGGTTTTCCAGGTGTAAAGCAAAGTTAAATCTTCATAATTGATGTTGGCCGCCAATAGAATAAACAATATTGAAATCAGCAAAACGCTCAACGATTCCTTAAAATACAACAGTTCTTTAATGTTATCCAATTTACTGTTGCCCAAAACCATGCCCATAACCACCACGGCCAAAAGCCCCGATTCGTGGGCAAAAATTTCGGACTCCACAAACACCAAAAGTACGGTAGAGAGCGACACCACATTAAGCAGATAATGCGGAATGAGCTTTTTATTGATGGCAAACGCCAAGGCATGCGCAAAGGTAAACCCGAAGGTAGTACCAAAAAGGATGATTTTACCAAATTCGATGAGCGCAGTTTTTGTGAATCCGCTATCGCCTTCCACGCTAATAAACTCGAATACCAATACGGCTACCAAGGCTCCAATAGGGTCTATTAAAATACCTTCCCATTTCAGTACTGCGGAAATATCTTTTTTAAGCGGAATGTTCCTTAAAATAGGCGTAATTACCGTTGGTCCGGTAACGATAATAAGCCCGGAAAACAGAAATGCCAAATCCCAACTGAGTCCAAAAATTTGATTGGCTAAAATGCCAGCGCCAAAAAAAGTAATGGCCGCGCCAATGGTTATCAATTTTGTAATTACGGGGCCTACGGTTTTAATTTCAGACCGCTTTAATGTGAGGCCACCCTCAAAAAGAATAACACTAATGGCCAACGATACGAAATAATAAAGTCCGTCGCCCGGAAACAATCCTTTTTTACCGTTCCAAATCGGTTCTATCCACTTGCTTCCATCTTCACTTAAAAACTCAGCTGCAATAGGGCCTACCAACAAGCCGATTAATATTAGGGGTAAAATAGCGGGGATTTTAAGCTTCCAGGCTACCCATTGTGCCAATATTCCTAATATTATAATTCCAGCTAGTTCTAACATATATATAAAAACATCATTTAAAAATGACTAATTTAAATAAAACAGATGATTTAACCCGTTAATGCTTTTCGATTTTAAAAAGAATACTTTATGTGTATGAATATCAATTAACAGTAAATGGAAAAAAGTAGGGTATTACAAAGCACGCCACCAGCCATATCAATATATTTAGAGGCGTTCCCATTTTTAAAAAATCGACAAATTTGTAGTTGCCCGGAGCATAAACCATGGTGTTTGTTGGGTAGCTCATGGGCGTCATAAATGTAAGCGAACAGGCAAACATAACCGCTACCAAAAACGGCCGTTCGCTAATCTGCATGCTCTGCGACAAACTGATTACAATGGGAACCATTAAAGCTGCGGTGGCCTTACTGGAAATTAAATTGGTTAAAACCAATGCCGATAAATAAATAATGGCCAAGGTAATATGGGCACTATACTGCCCCAAAGTGGTCATGATATAATGGGCAATTAAAGTCGCGCCTCCTGTTTTTTCTAAAGCCGTACCCATAGATAACACCCCGGCCATCATAAAAATAACCTTCCACTCCACAGCTTTGTAAGCTTCAATGGGCTTTAAAATACCCAAAAGCACCATGAGTAAAGCGCCCACCATGGCACTAATTAAAATGGATGTGATATTTAGGGAAGCCGCCAACACCACACCAACACCAATTAAAATTGCAGGAACAGCCTTTTTGTAGTTGGTTTTCTTTTTTTCGTATTCTGAAAGTTTTACAATAAGGTTTTGCGATTCTAAACTGTTTATTTCTTCCTTTTGGCTTAACATTAACAGCATATCGCCTTCGTTTAAAGTGATGTGCGTAAGTTTATCGTATTTTACCTCGCCACGTTGCCTAATGGCGACAACTGAAGAATTGTATTGCCTCCTAAAATTGATTTCCTTGAGGGAACTACCGGATAAACCAGAACCAAAGGGAATGATGATTTCGTACAAATTAAACGACTTGTACTTGTCTTCGGCCGCCTTCATACGTTTGTTGCCTTTTACGCTATAGCCTTCAATGCTCAACAATCGCGACATCGTTTCGGGCGGAACAATAATTTTCAAAATATCGCCTTCCAAAATTTTAGTGTTCTTTCCGAAGTTATGCTTCAAAACCCCATTGCGCAAAATGGAAAGTATATTAACGTTATAGTCATTAACCAAAATCGACTTATCAATAAGTTCGCCAATATCTTTGCAATTTTCCTCTACATACAGTTCAGTGATGTAAGTCTCTGCCTTTTTGGTGAATTCTTCGTTATCGCCCCTGTTTTTTGGCAATAATAACGGACCAACAATAAACATATAAGCAAAACCCACGGCCAACAAACAGAGAGCAGCCAAACTAAACTCGAACATTCCAAATTCGTCAACCCCATATTTTTTGGCATAACTACTCACCAAAATATTGGTAGATGTACCGATAAGTGTACAGGTACCCCCAAAAAGTGCTGCAAACGAAATGGGCATAAGCAACCGGCTTGGCGTAATATTGGTTTCCCTGCAAACCGTTAGGGCAATTGGCAGCAACAGGGCCACAACGGCGGTATCGTTAATAAATGCAGAAAACAAACCTGAAATGCTACAAAAAACAATTAATGCAACACTATAATGTATTTTAGAAAGTTTGATAATCCGGTGGCTTAGCCCATCTAAAATGCCCGAACTAAAAATACCGCCACTTACTACAAAAATACAGCCCAAGGTTATGGTTGCCGGGTGGTTAAAACCCGAAAAACCTTCTTCGGGACTTAATATGCCAACCACAATAAACATGGCCATGATCAATATAGAAGTAGTATCTATGGAAAAATAATCTTTAACAAAAAGAAAAGCACCAACCAGAATAATGGCAAAAGTGATTAAAATATCCATTTATCAAACTTTTTAAACGACTGTTTATTAAACTTAAATGTAATTCATTTTTAATGTGTTTCAAAAATAATCTTACGCACAAGTGTTAAAATAAAGCTATAATTTACGCTCAAATCCCGTTATTCTTTAAGCTTTTATTAATTTGCGAGACTTTAAAAGCATTTCAATGCAGTTATACCCCATACATGCCGGAAACCTTAAGCTTGATGGTGGTGCCATGTTTGGTGTGGTGCCCAAATCGTTGTGGAGCCGTACCAACCCGGCCGATGCCAACAATATGATCGATATTGCCACCCGATGCCTGCTCATTGAAGAAGGCAACAGGCTAATATTGATCGATACCGGAATGGGAAACAAACAATCTGATAAGTTTTTTGGCCATTACCACCTTTGGGGCGATTTTGATTTGGATAAATCGTTGAAACAATACGGTTTCCACCGAAACGATATAACCGATGTGTTCATGACCCATTTGCATTTTGACCACTGCGGAGGAAGCATACAGTGGAACAAAGACAGAACAGGCTACGAGCCCGCTTTTAAAAATGCCCATTTTTGGAGCAACAAAAATCATTGGCAATGGGCAACCCAACCCAACGCTCGCGAAAAAGCTTCCTTTTTAAAGGAAAATATTTTGCCCATGCAAGAAAGCGGACAACTAAAGTTTACCTCGCTTCCAAAAGGCGACACGCTTAAAAATTCAGCTTTGGGCTTCGACATTTTTTTTGCCGATGGCCATACCGATAAACAAATGATTCCCCTTATCACCTACCAAGGCAAAACCATTGCTTTTGTGGCCGATTTACTGCCAACCGTTGGCCACCTGCCCTTACCCTATGTTATGGGCTACGATACACGGCCGCTTTTAACACTCGATGAAAAACAAAAATTTTTAAACCTAGCCACCAAAAATAATTTCTACCTTTTTTTAGAGCACGATGCCCATAACGAAATCATTACCGTTAAAAACACCGAAAAGGGCATTCGGCTAAAAGAAACCTTTACAGCCCAAGACATATTCAATATTTAAAATAATAGACTAATTCAAATAATAACAATGAAAACAATAAAAACAGTTGTTGCGCCTCTATTTTTATCTGCGCTGATCTACGGCTGCGGAAGCACGGCAAGCATTATTTCTACCCCTATTGAAAACATCGACTCTTTACCTTTAAAAGTATCTGAACTTACCGAGGCCGAAGCCCATAATTGGGGCCATTTGGACCTTGTAAAAGATACCATTCCCGGTATGAGCGTCGATAAAGCTTACACCGAATTAATAAAAAACAGAAAAGGTAAAACAGTAATCGTTGCCGTGCTCGATTCTGGTATCGATATAGACCACGAAGATCTAAACAATGTCATTTGGACCAACAAAGACGAAATTCCAAACAACGGTAAAGACGACGACAATAACGGTTATATTGACGATGTACACGGATGGAACTTTTTGGGCGACGCCTACAACGAACAATTAGAATTTGTTCGCATCTTGGCCAGTGGCGATACCAACAACCCTGATTATGCCCGAGCAAAAGAAGAGTACGATGTAGAATATCCTAAATGGATGGAAAGAAAAACCCAATACGATCAAATTCACCAGCGCATTAAAGGCACCGATCAAATATTAACCGAACACTTCGGCACAAAAGACTACACCAAGGAAGATGTAAATAATATAAAAACCGATAGCGAAGCTTTAAGCCAAGCGCAGCAAATGGCGCAATACATGTACAGCAACGGATTAGATTCTATGGCTGATGCGATAGAAGAAATTGAAGGTGCCCTAAAATCAATAAACGAAAGATTAAACTATAACCTGAACAAAGATTTTAACGGGCGTACAACCGGCGACGATCCCGATAACATGGCTGTAAAATACTACGGCAACGGTAATGTTAAGCCTTCAATTAAATCTGAAAGCCACGGAACGCACGTAGCTGGTATCATTGCTGCCGAACGCAACAATGGAAAAGGTGCCAATGGCGTTGCCAATAACGTTGAAATTATGTCGGTAAGAACCGTGCCCAATGGCGACGAATACGATAAAGATGTGGCTTTGGCCATTAGATATGCCGTTGATAACGGTGCCAAAATTATAAACGGAAGTTTTGGAAAAAGCTTTTCGCCACATAGCGATTGGGTTCGCGATGCCATTGCCTATGCAGCTAAAAACGATGTACTGTTTGTACACGCCGCCGGAAACGACAGTAAAGATGTTGATGCCAAACCAAACTATCCAGACGATAACGTTAACGGGCAAGAAATATCAAACACTTACATAAGGGTGGGGGCGTTGGCACCTAAATACGGCTCTAACATGATCGCAACATTTTCAAACTACGGCAAAAATAATGTAGATGTTTTTGCTCCGGGAGCCCAAGTTTATTCAACTACCCCAGAAAACGAATATCAAACCAAAAGTGGTACATCTATGGCCGCTCCGGCTGTTGCTGGTGTGGCAGCCCTAATCCGTTCTTACTACCCAAGTTTAACCGCAGCCCAGGTTAAACAAATTATTATGGATTCTGGCTTGGCCATAAATACAAAAGTTATTGTGGGCGGTAATACCAACGATATTCGTCCGTTTGCCGATTTAACCAAATCATCAAAAATGGTAAATGCCTATAACGCCTTGATTATGGCAGCAAAAATGGCAAAACAAATTTAAGTTTTTCAAAGGCCGTTCAAATTGCCTTGAGGGCAAACGGCCTTTCTTTTAATTTCAATCTTTATGAATCGAATTTATTTTTATATACTTTCTTTTGCCCTTATTTTTTCCTGCGGAAGTTCTTCAAGTTTGGTTGAAGCTCCCAGCACTCCCGAACACCCCCAGCCACCAACTGTAGAAGCGGTTTCCAATCCACATTATTGGCAACAGCATGTCGATTACAAAATGGAAATCGATATGGATGTAGAAAACCATCAATACCAAGGCAAGCAAACCTTGGTATATACCAATAATTCGCCCGATGTTTTAAATAAAGTATTCTACCATTTATACTTTAACGCTTTTCAACCGGGAAGCGAAATGGATGTGCGCTCACGTACCATTGCCGATCCCGATAGCCGTGTAAAAGACCGAATCAGTAAATTAAAACCCAACGAAATTGGCTATATAAAAGTAAACTCATTAAAACAAAATGGTGTTGAATTGAATCACGAAACCGTTGGTACCGTTTTAGAAGTAGAGTTGGCAAACCCCATCAAACCGGGCGAAAGCGTAACCTTCGATATGCTTTTTGATGCCCAGGTTCCTGTGCAAATCCGTCGTTCAGGACGAAACAACAAAGAAGGTGTAGCTTTATCCATGGCACAATGGTACCCTAAATTGGCCGAATACGATTACGAAGGCTGGCATGCCGACCCGTATATTGGACGCGAATTCCACGGGGTTTGGGGTGATTTTGATGTAAAAATTACCATCGATAAAAATTACACTATTGGCGGCACGGGCTATTTGCAAAACCCCAATGAAATTGGGCACGGTTACCAAACCGATACTTTAAAGCAGCCCAACACCAAAAAACTCACTTGGCATTTTGTTGCTCCTAATGTACACGATTTTACTTGGGCAGCCGACCCCAATTACATCCATGATACGGTACAAGTACCCAATGGGCCGCTATTGCACTTCTTGTACAAAAGTACCATGCCCCAAGAAAAACTGGACAACTGGAAAAAACTACAGCCAAAAACTGTAGAGCTTATGCAATTTTTAAGTGAAAATATAGGCCAATACCCCTACAAGCAATATTCCATCATTCAAGGTGGCGATGGCGGCATGGAATATGGCATGTGTACCTTAATTGCCGGCGAAGGCGATTTTAGTGGTTTGTTCGGGGTAACAGCGCACGAAATGGCACACTCGTGGTTTCAGTTTTTATTGGCCACAAACGAATTGACCGAATATTGGATGGATGAAGGCTTTACCGAATATTTTGGCGAACTCGCCGAATGCGAAATTTTCAACAAACCCTTTGAAAAACCTACCAAACGTGTTTACGATATCTATTATTATTATGTGAATTCTGGTGCCGAACAACCCCAAACCACACACGCCGACCGTTTTAATTACAACCAATCATCAGCCATTTCGGCATATTACAAAGGCTATGTGTTTTTAAACCAATTGGCCTACGTTATTGGCGAAAACAACCAAAAAGAAACCATAAAAAGGTATTTTAAAGAGTGGGCGTTTAAGCATCCTACACGCAACGACTTTATCCGTGTGGCCGAAAAAGTATCGGGACTGGAACTCGATTGGTACCTGAATGATTTTACGCGTACCACCAACACCATCGATTACGGTGTAAAATCGGTTGAAGGCAAAACCGTAACTTTAGAGCGTATCGGGCTTATGCCCATGCCCATTGACTTAACGGTAACTTACACCGATGGCACTTCTGAAGATTTTTATATTCCATTACAAATGATGCGCGGTGAAAAACCCACCAAGGCTACCATTATTAAAGATTGGGCCTGGGCCTACCCTACTTACAGTTTTGAAACTTCAAAAGCTGTGAAATCGGTTGAAATCGACCCCAAAAATATGATGGCCGACATCAAAAAAGATAATAACAAAAAGTGAGTTTTTACTTTTCAATACATTAATAAAAAGGCTTTCCAATTCAATGGGAAGCCTTTTTTGTGAATAAATCTTAGCACATGAAACATCTCGATACACTGCTCATGCTTCGCAGCACTCGATGTGACGTCTCGTTCAAA
>CAZZDI010000133.1:0-7559 GCA_964653155.1 uncultured Flavobacteriaceae bacterium
TCATTTTAGATGCTTTGGGCTATGTATCCTTTTTTATTCCCGGGGTGGGCGAATTCGCCGATATTGTTTGGGCGCCTGTTTCCGGTTGGTTAATGACCAAACTTTATAAAGGAAAGCCTGGAAAAATAGCAGGGGTTATTGCTTTTGCGGAAGAGGCCTTACCCGGATTGGATGTTATCCCTACCTTTACTTTAATGTGGATTTATACCTATATTTTTAAAAAGAAATAAAAATAGGCACGGATTTTGTGAAGTTATAAATATTCCTGTCTGGACAAAGAAATCATTTCATCCAGAAAATCTTAATTAAAAAAACCGATAGATGCTTCTATCGGTTTTTTGTGTTTGTATTAATCTGTTCCCTGAGCGTAGTCGAAGGGGAATCTAGTTCTATTCCTCAACCAAAACCCAATCGCCTTTAGCAATTAAGGGTTCGGCTTGCTTGTATTTTAAGGTTTTGTTTTCACCATTTAGTACGTGCTTTATCGTAACGCGGTCGTTGCGCCCAATTTTGGGTCTGTCGCGCACAATGGTTTCCAAAACTTCTGGTTGACGTTGGGTATTTCCAGCGGCACGACTTTGTGCAGAACGTTCGTCAAGATTAGGAATTTCCTCTTTTGTGGTCTGTACCTTTTCTTGTTTACGCGCTCTGGCCTCTTGGATAGAGTCCTGCGTTTCCTGTGGCAATTCACCTTTAAATAAGAACGAAATCACATCTTTATTCACTTGGTCAATCATGGCTTTGAACAATTCGAACGCTTCAAATTTGTAAATCAATAAAGGATCTTTTTGTTCGTGAACAGCCAATTGCACCGATTGTTTCAGCTCGTCCATTTTACGCAAATGGGTTTTCCAAGCATCATCAATAATAGCAAGCGCAATGTTCTTTTCAAAATCGGTAATTAATTGTTTTCCCTGGCTTTGGTAAGCTTTTTCAAGATCGGTAACCACATTTAAACTTTTTGTTCCGTCAGAAAACGGTACCACAATGCGTTTAAATTTATCGCCTTGGTTTTCGTAAACATTTTTAATAACCGGAAAAGCAATTTCGGCATTGCGCTCCATTTTTTCGCGGTAATGTTCAAATGCCGCTTTATAGATTCTTGAAGTGATTTCCTGAGCCGAAAGTTTACCAAATTCAGCTTCGGAAACCGGAGAACTCATTGAGAAATAACGAATCAATTCAAATTCGAAATTTTTGAAATCGTTGGCGTTTTTGTTGGTTTCGGCAATGCCTTCCGAAGTATCGAAAATCATGTTCGCCAAATCCACACGAAGACGTTCACCGTGCAGGGCGTGTTTTCTTCGTTTGTAAACTACTTCACGTTGGGCGTTCATCACATCGTCGTATTCCAACAATCGTTTACGAACTCCAAAGTTGTTTTCCTCTACTTTTTTCTGGGCACGTTCAATCGATTTTGAAATCATGGAATGTTGAATCACTTCACCTTCCTTCAAGCCCATACGGTCCATCATTTTGGCGATACGCTCACTACCAAACAGACGCATTAAATTATCTTCAAGCGACACATAAAATTGTGAGCTTCCCGGGTCTCCTTGACGGCCGGCACGACCACGCAACTGTCTATCTACACGTCGTGAATCGTGGCGTTCGGTACCTACAATGGCTAAACCGCCCGCTTTTTTAACTTCGTCACTCAATTTAATATCGGTACCACGACCCGCCATGTTGGTGGCAATGGTTACCTGTCCGGGCTGTCCGGCTTGGGCCACAATATCGGCCTCTTTTTTATGTTGTTTCGCGTTTAATACGTTGTGGGGAATTTTTCGGATGCTCAACATTTTTCCGAGTAATTCTGAAATTTCAACCGAAGTGGTACCAATCAACACCGGGCGACCCGCTTTTGACAATTGGGTAACCTCTTCAATAACCGCGTTGTATTTTTCGCGTTTAGTTTTGTAAACTAAATCCTCACGGTCGTCTCTGGCAATAGGGCGGTTGGTCGGAATTTCAACCACATCCAATTTGTAAATTTCCCAGAATTCGCCAGCTTCGGTTACCGCAGTACCAGTCATACCGGATAGTTTGCGGTACATTCTGAAATAATTTTGAAGGGTTACCGTAGCAAAGGTTTGGGTAGCGTCTTCAATTTTTACGTTTTCCTTGGCTTCGATGGCTTGGTGCAATCCGTCGGAATAACGACGACCGTCCATAATACGACCGGTTTGCTCGTCAACAATCATCACTTTGTTGTCCATCACCACATATTGGGTGTCTTTTTCAAACAAAGCGTAAGCCTTTAAAAGTTGGTTAAGGGTATGGATGCGTTCCGATTTTACACCGAAATCCTTGAATAATTCTTCTTTAAGTTCGGCCTCTTTTTCCTTTGGAAGATTTTGCTCTTCAATTTTGGCAATTTCAATACCAATTTCTGGCATTATGAAAAAATTCGGGTCGTCTTTTCCGGAGATATATTCAACCCCTTTATCGGTCAACTCAATCTGATTGTTTTTTTCTTCAATCACATAATACAGCTCGGCATCAACCTTTGGCATTTCACGGTTGTTGTCCTGCATGTAAAAGTTTTCGGTTTTTTGAAGCAGTTGTTTTACGCCTTCCTCACTTAAAAACTTGATAAGCGCTTTGTTTTTCGGCATACCGCGGTACACACGTAGCAGTTGGAAACCACCTTCTTTGGTGTCGCCGGAGGCAATCAATTTTTTAGCTTCGGCCAAAACGCCTGTTAAATATTTACGCTGAACACCAACAATATCATCTACTTTTGGTTTTAGTTCGTTGAACTCATGGTGGTCGCCTTTAGGAATGGGACCGGAAATAATCAATGGTGTACGGGCATCGTCGACCAAAACGGAATCGACCTCATCGACAATGGCGTAGTTGTGCGGACGCTGAACCAGATCTTCGGGGGCGTGCGACATGTTATCGCGCAGGTAATCGAAACCAAATTCGTTGTTGGTACCGTAAGTAATATCGGCATTGTAAGCTTTTCTGCGTGCAGCCGAGTTGGGTTGGTGATAATCGATGCAATCAACGCTCAAACCGTGGAATTCAAAAATGGGCGCCATCCAAGCGCTATCACGTTTTGCCAAGTAATCGTTTACCGTTACTAAATGCACGCCTTTTCCGGCCAGTGCGTTCAAATACACGGGAAGTGTAGCGACAAGGGTTTTACCTTCTCCGGTTTGCATCTCGGCAATTTTGCCTTGGTGCATGGCAATACCACCAATAAGCTGCACATCGTAATGTACCATATCCCAAGTAATGGGTTTTCCGGCGGCATCCCACGAGTTGGCCCACGAGGCTTTGTCGCCATCAAGGGTTACATAGTCTTTTTCTCCAGAAAGGGTGCGGTCGAATTCGTTGGCCGTTACCGTAATGGAGGTGTTGTTTACAAAACGTTTTGCGGTTTCTTTCACCACAGCAAAAGCTTCGGGCAAAATATCGTTTAAAACGTCTTCGGTGATTTTGTAAGCATCGTCTTTTAGGCTATCTATTTGTTCGTAGATGTCTTCGCGTTGGTCAATATCCTCGGTGTTTTCGGCTTGCTCCAAAAGTTGGGCGATTTGTTCGTCTATCGCTTTGTTGGCTTCGGCAATTTTAGCTTTGAACTCGGCTGTTTTGGCTCTAAGTTGGTCGTGCGAAAGCGCTTCGAGAGCCGCTTCAAATGTTTTGATTTTATCGACTATAGGTGTGATGGCCTTGACATCTTGTTTGGATTTGTCGCCAACAAACACCTTTAGTACAGAATTTAAAAAATTCATAAGAGTTTAATTTTATATTATCTGAAACAAAAACCGAGCTTGATATATGGCGGTTTTCCGTTTCACTTTATTTTCAGAAGTATCTTTTACCTGCTGTTTTTAAAGCACTCAAAGATACATTATGTTATTAGTTTTATTAAAAGATTAGTACAAAAAAAAGCCTCGATTTCGAGACTTTTTCACTATTCTTTATGCTTATGTTTTAATATTCATCTTCATTCCAAAGATAATCTTCGTCCGTAGGGTAGTCAGACCATATTTCTTCAATAGAATCATACGAGTCGCCCTCATCTTCAATTGACTGCAAATTTTCAACAACTTCAAGAGGAGCACCGGTTCTAATAGCGTAATCTATTAATTCGTCCTTTGTTGCTGGCCATGGCGCATCACTTAAATAGGATGCTAATTCTAAAGTCCAATACATTTTCTATACTTTTAATTTTGTGCAAAAATAAATTTTTAGTTTAAACAGGCAAGTAAAAAATGAATTATTTAATCATTAATTGTAAGAACGTGCGCAGTAGGCCTTTAAACCTTTGTAAATCTACTTTTACGGGTTGTTTATTGTGGTTTTTCAAATGGATTTTATTGAAAAGAGAATCATCTTTTTTCGGGAATCCATTTAATTTCTTCTGCTTTCAAGTCAAAAGACAACTTTCGTGCCAATACAAAAAGGTAGTCAGAAAGGCGGTTTAGGTAAGTTAAAACGTGTGCTTCGAAAGGTTCCAGTTCATTTAGTGCTGAAGCCAAACGTTCGGCACGACGGCACACGCAGCGTGCAATATGACAGAATGACACGGTTTGGTGTCCGCCAGGCAACACAAAATGCGTCATAAGGGGGAGGGCGTCGTTCATTTGGTCCATTTCCTTTTCCAATAGCTCGATGTCTTCAGTTGAAATTTTTTCAATATCCAAGCGTTCCTTGCCACTTTTTAAAATGGCCTTTTGGGGATCGGTGGCTAAAACAGAACCAATGGTAAATAGTTTGTTTTGAATGCTTTGTATGGTTTTTTTGTAGTGCAGATCCATATCTTGGTCACGTATCAATCCCAAATGCGAATTGAGTTCATCTACCGTTCCGTAGCTATCAATCCGAATGTGGTGTTTGGGCACTCGGGTACCGCCAAACAAGGCTGTGGTACCTTTGTCTCCGGTTTTGGTGTATATTTTCATAGGGTAATTTTAATGCTTTTTGCTTTCAAAATGAAAGCAAATTTCAGTTTTAAAGTTAGATATAAATGTAAAAAATAAATTACCATTTTTGGGTATTGACCTGTAAGAATTAGGTGGGTATTTTTAACATTTCTTAACATAAAAAGATTATTTTCGCAGCAAATACAATTATAAAACAAACCAAATCTAATAATTTATGAAAAAAAGGGCTTTATCAGTATTGTTCTTGTTAGGTGCCATGGGCACGCAAGCGCAATCGTTTATTGGCTATTTAACCGATAATTACAGCGGGGTTAATAGCGTAACTGCCAACCCGGCGAATATTGTCGATTCCCGTTTTAAAACCGATATTAATCTTGTGGGCGTTAGCACCATTTTAGGCAACGATTATTATGGTGTAAACGTTATGGACGCTTTAAAGGATGATTATGATTTCGATCTAGACGCTGTTAAATCGCCATCAACTAATAATAATTTTGGTTCTTACACAGATGTTTTAGGTCCGTCTTTTATGTTTAATTTAAACAGGAATAGCTCTATCGCCATTTTTACAAGAGCGAGGTCTGTTGTCAATATCAATGAAATTAATGGAAATACTATAGATGAGATTGATAATGACGAAACCGATGATTTTATGGTGAACGAAGGCGATTTTAATGCTTTCGGACAAGCTTGGGCTGAAGTTGGATTGACTTACGCACGAGTTTTGATGAACAACGAAGAGCACTTTTTAAAAGGAGGTCTGTCGTTAAAATATTTGCAAGGTGGAGGAAGCGGTTATGTTTATGGAAGAAACGTAACCATTGATTATGATGCCGATGGTGCTGGCCCAGATACAGGGAGCTTCAATTCTACAGGTGAATTAACTTATGGGCGTTTTGATAATTTTGATGGTGAAAATTATGATTATGAGCTGCCCGATGCCAATGGTTTTGGTGTCGATTTAGGTTTTGTGTACGAGTGGCGCCCAAATCACGCCGATTATACAAAAACCAATTCAGATGGTGAAAGCTACACGTTGAAGCATAAAAACAAGTACAAGTTAAAGTTGGGGCTTTCATTGACCGATTTAGGTGCTATTAATTATAAAGAAGGGCAAGAAGATGTTTATGACATCACAAATACTAATGTATCTGAAGACGATTTTGATAATGCAGAAGATATCGAAGAGTTTTTGAACAATTTTTATACATTAACACAATCTAGCGGTTCTTTTAAAACTTACTTGCCAACAGCACTTCATTTTAATGCTGATTGGAATTTTAGCGGTAAATTCTATTTGAACTTAAATACTGATTTTTCTTTGACCAAAAAAGGCAAGGAAAACACCAGCAGTATTTTGAATATTGCCTCTTTAACACCGCGTTTCGAAAGCCGGTGGTTCAGTTTTTATTTGCCTTTAAGTATGGTAGAGTACAACGGTTTTCAAGCGGGTGCCGGTTTAAGAATGGGACCACTTTACTTAGGTTCTGGTTCGGTGCTTACGGCTTTAACAAGCGATGAAACTAAAGGAGCCGATGTATATGCCGGTTTAAAAATACCATTTTACCAAGGTAAGGCAAAAGATAAAGATGGCGACGGTGTGATTGATAAATTGGATGGTTGCCCAAAAACTGCCGGGCCTGTTGAAAATAACGGATGCCCTTGGACCGACAGAGACGTGGATGGTGTTATGGATAACGTTGATAACTGTCCGGACGAAAAAGGGCCAAAGGAAAACAATGGTTGCCCTTGGGGTGATGCCGATGGCGATACCGTTTTAGATAATGTTGATGCCTGTGCAGATGTTGCTGGGCCGGTAGAAAATAAAGGTTGCCCATGGCCAGATACCGATGGTGATGGTGTTTTGGATAAAGACGACCAATGCGTTAACGAAGCGGGTACAGTGGCAAACAATGGTTGCCCAGAATTAGAGCCAGAAGTAACAGAAGAAATCCAGAAAACCTTAAACGAGTATGCAAAAACCATATTGTTTAATTCTGGTAAAGCGACTATTAAAGACGAGTCGAACACGGTGTTAAAGGAAATTGTAAATATTTTACAAGAATATCCTTCAGCTAAATTTGCCATAGAAGGGCATACCGATAGTGTGGGAAGCAATGCCTTAAACCAAAATCTTTCAGAAGAAAGAGCTAGTGCCGTAATGTTGTTTTTAATTGAAAATGGCGTGGCTTCAAACCGATTGACTTCACAGGGTTATGGTGAGAGCAAGCCCATTGCAACAAACTCCACCAGCGCCGGACGTGCGTTAAACAGACGTGTGGAAATCAATTTGATTAAATAAAAAACGAAAGTTTTATCAATAATGAAAATCCCGAAGTTAACGCTTCGGGATTTTTTTTTTTTTTTTTTTTTTTGTCATTTCTGAGCCTTTCGGCTTACTCCGTAAGGTACTTTCAACGGAAAATATATTTCCCATTTCAAGCAATGCTGAAGATAAACTTAAGTCGAGAAATCTCATTATACTTAAAATAATTGATAACCCATTGTGCATTTTGAACATAAAATTTAGTTTACCCGTCAGTTCGAGTAAATTTGAGGCACGAAAAATTGTATCGAGAATTTTTGGTTTCTAAAATCCTAATTTTCGATATAGCTAAATCTACATAAAATGTCATGCTGACGAAGGAAGCATCTCATTTA
>CAZZDI010000134.1:0-7528 GCA_964653155.1 uncultured Flavobacteriaceae bacterium
ATCAAATTGGTGGGCGACACTTTTGATGACGCCAATTTAGCTGCGATGGCCGAATGCCAAGAGCAGGGTAAAACCTTTATCCACCCTTTTGATGACAAAAAAGTGATTGAAGGGCAAGGGACGATAGGTTTGGAAATTCTGGAGCAAACCCAAGTGCCGATCGATTATGTGTTTATCGCTATTGGCGGGGGTGGATTGGCATCTGGACTTTCAACTGTATTTAAAAACTTGTCGCCCAATACAAAAATTATTGGGGTTGAGCCCGAAGGGGCACCATCAATGAAAACGTCCATTAAAAATAACGAAAACACCGAACTCGAACATATTGAAAAATTTGTTGACGGAGCGGCGGTAAAACGGGTGGGCGATTTAAACTTTGCCATATGCAAACAGAATCTCGACGAGGTGATTACCGTTCCCGAAGGCAAGGTTTGCGAAACCATTCTCGAACTTTATAACAAAGATGCTATTGTGGTAGAGCCGGCCGGCGCACTGAGTATTGCTGCATTAGATTTTTATGCCGACAAAATAAAAGGCAAAAATGTAGTTTGCGTCATCAGTGGTAGCAATAACGACATTACCCGAACCCCCGAAATTAAAGAACGGGCGTTGCTCTATGCCAATTTAAAACATTATTTTATCATCAACTTTCCGCAGCGCGCCGGAGCGTTAAAGGAATTTGTAGTTGATATTTTAGGCGAGAACGATGATATCACCTATTTTCAATATGCCAAAAAAACCAATCGCGAAAATGGCTCGGCCGTGGTTGGTGTGCAGTTAAAATCGGCCACCGATTTAGAGCCGCTCATAGCGAAAATGAAAAAGCGTAATTTTTATGGCGATTACCTAAATAACAAACCTGATCTGTTTCAGTTCTTGGTTTAAGGTTGATGCAGGGAAATGTGAATGATTTGTCGCAATCGTTTTCGTGCTTTCGAGCATAAATCAGTAAGCCGAAGATATAAGCGTTCAGTAATTTTTGTTTACTTTTGAGTGGCCTTTTAGAACATGTTTACTAATGAGGTGAACATGTTCAAAAAGGAGCTGTTAATAAAAATGAAATAAAATGAGCAATACATTTCAAGATGTTCCGGAAGCATTCAAAATAGATTCCATTTACCATCAAAACACCTATTTGTCGGGAGGAGAGCTAAAACATTGGGAAGGTGATACGGCCGAGGTATATTCCACCATTTCTTCAACCGAAAAATACCGTCCAACGCTATTGGGCACGGTGCCCCAGCTAGGTGAAAAGGAAGCCATGGAGGCTCTTAATGCGGCCGCATCGGCATACGATTATGGGAAGGGTTTGTGGCCTACCATGAAAGTGGTAGATCGCATTGCGTGTATGGAGAAATTTGTTAAGCAAATGAAAACCAAGCGCGATGAGGTAGTAAAATTCCTTATGTGGGAAATTGGTAAAAACTTGCCCGATTCCGAAAAAGAATTCGATAGAACGGTCGATTATATTTATGATACCATTGAAGCCTATAAACAAATAGACCGCGACTCTGCCAAATTCGAAAAAAACTCGGGGGTTTATGCACATATACGTCGTGGGCCACTTGGTGTAGTATTGTGTTTGGGCCCGTACAACTATCCGCTTAACGAAACCTTTACCTTGCTTATTCCGGCATTGATGATGGGGAATACCGTAATATTTAAACCGGCAAAATTAGGCGTGCTGCTTATTTCTCCATTGTTGGAGGCTTTTCAAAACAGTTTCCCTAAAGGCGTGGTAAACGTTATTTACGGCCGCGGAAGGGTGTTGGCAACGCCCATTATGAAATCAGGGAAAATAGACGTTTTAGCCTTGATTGGTAATAGCAATTCGGCCAATGCCTTGCAGGCGCAGCACCCCAAAGGGAATAGGCTTCGTATGGTTTTAGGACTTGAGGCAAAAAATCCGGCCATTGTATTGCCCGATGCCGATTTAGATTTGGCTGTTGAAGAGTGTATTACGGGAACTTTGTCATTTAACGGGCAACGCTGTACAGCCTTAAAAGTGGTGTATGTGCATGAATCGGTGGTAGAGGAGTTCAATAGGCGTTTTTCCTATAAAGTAGATCAGTTGAAATTTGGAAATCCATGGGAGCCGGGAGCAAAATTAACACCGCTGCCAGAGGTTGAAAAACCAGCATTTATTCAGGAATTAATTGATGATGCATTAGCAAAAGGCGCAAAAATATTGAATGAAAAAGGTGGTGCGCTAACCGAAAACTTTATTTTTCCTGCGGTGCTCTTTCCTGTTAGCAAAGATATGCGGATATTTAAGGAAGAGCAATTTGGCCCTGTAATTCCAGTTGTGCCATTTTCGGATATTGACGAACCATTAAATGATATGGCTGAATCGGATTACGGACAGCAGGTGAGTTTGTTCGGAAAGAACGTTCAAACCCTGTCGCCTCTAATTGATACTTTGGTGAACTTGGTATGTCGTGTTAACTTAAACAGTTCCTGCCAACGTGGCCCCGATGTGTATCCGTTCACAGGAAGAAAAGATTCAGCCTTCGGGACACTGAGTGTACATGATGCGTTGCGTTCGTTTTCAATAAGAACGTTTGTTGCTTCAAAAGACAATGCTTATAACAACGCCATCCTGCAAGGATTGTTAGAGCAAAAAACATCTAATTTTATCAGCACCGATTATATTCTTTGATTTTTTAAAAACACTATTATGATTTATAGATATTTAACCGTTTTTCTATTCGCAATGCTGGTAGCTTGTGGTAATCAAGAAAAGAGAAAAGAGGAATCTTTTTCGTATGAAAAAAGCACCGAGGCCCCAAAAGAAAATACCCAAAACCCCAACGATGTGGTAATAACGGGCAATGATGCCATGCAATTCAATAAAAAGGAAATTAAGGTTGAAGCGGGCAAAAAAGTAAAGGTTACGTTGAAACACACAGGAAAGATGGACAAAAACATGATGGGGCACAATTTTGTGTTGTTGAAACAAGGCGTTGATGCAATGGCTTTTGGCGCTAAAGCCGCGGCGTTTAAGAATAACGAATATATCCCTGATAATACTCAGGACATTATTGCGCATACCAAGCTAATTGGCGGAGGTGAAACGGCCGTAATCGAGTTTGATGCACCAGCAGCGGGCACTTACACTTTTTTGTGCAGTTTCCCAGGGCATTATGCGCTTATGAAAGGCAAGTTTATTGTTGAGTAACACGTATTTAATATACTTTTGTTTGTGAAAAATTAAGCCACGGTGTGGCTTAATTTTTCTGTTTAATGTTGTGTATTCCATAATAAGTTGTAATTTTGCGCCTTATATTAACGAAAGGGGCTCACGCCGACGATTTAGAGTTAATAGTAAAGATAGTTATTCAGTGAAAACAGGAAACAACATATCTCCTATCTCTTCTATTCTAGCAAAAACTGCTAGAGCTGTTGTTGTGCGTTTTCCTCAAACTCGCCCCTAAGGGGCTATCCAGTTTAAGAAAGTATTCGTTACTTTCAATTTTCGTTATTATTTTAGATTAAAAAATAAAAAGCTCAAAAAGGCTTTGTGGAATCCTTGTTTATTTATAGCGCAAGGTTTGATAATTTTTGAAAATGGATTCAATATTGGATATAGAAAAGAATACCTTGGTTGAGGAAGCAAAAGCCTATTGTGAAGCGCAAGGTTTTGAAATTGTTTTTACCCACGAGATTTCAGCAATTAATTTACAGGTGATTTCTGAACGAACCAAAAACTTGCCAGCCATGTTCCATGCCAATGTGGGCATGTTGCTGGACCGTTTAAAAAACGGGTGCTACCTGTTAAGGAAAGACGGTGAGATTTACGGGCATATTTTTGCCCATAGGCACGTTGTCGATAAATTTTCGGTTTACGAGCGTTCGGCTTTGTGGATCCATGAGGCGCACAGAAGCCATAACCTGGGGCTGTTGCTTATGGACTTGTTAACACAAAATTTCAGGAAAGATTTTCTAATTTCAATCGCTCAAGAACCCACCGTTCATCACAATAACCAATTGTTGGGCATGAAGTTCGTAACCTTAAAAGACTTGTCTCCAGTATTAATTTCAACCTTAGAAAAATTAGGGAAACTGAGGGACGAGGTGAAATATAGATACTACGTTAATCCTTATTTCGAATCAAAACTTAATCAAATTAACAAGATTTTAAAAAGCAAAATTCCAAACATTCCAAACACATGAAAAAGTTAGTAATAGCCTATAGTGGCGGTTTAGATACCTCGTATTGCGCCGTTAGTTTATCAAAAGAGTACGATGTGCACGCGGTAAGTGTAAACACGGGCGGTTTTACCAAAAAGGAAATCAAGCATATTGAAAGCAATGCCTATAAAATGGG
Organism: uncultured Flavobacteriaceae bacterium; assembly: GCA_964653155.1. Taxonomy (GTDB): domain Bacteria; phylum Bacteroidota; class Bacteroidia; order Flavobacteriales; family Flavobacteriaceae; genus Flavisericum. Next base: position 4,328 of record CAZZDI010000134.1, read on the forward strand.
CGTTTCAACCTATAAGAATATTGATGCCGTAGCTACATTTTACCAAAAAGTGGTAAAGTATTTGGTGTTTGGCAATGTATTGAAAAACAATACCTATCCGTTATCGGTAAGTGCCGAGCGTATTGTTCAAGCTATTGAAATTATAGAATATGCCAAAAGTATCGATGCCGAATACATTGCCCACGGAAGTACCGGGGCCGGAAACGACCAAGTGCGTTTCGATATGATTTTTCAAACCTTGGCACCCAATATCAAGATTATTACGCCTATTAGGGATCAAAAATTAACCCGGCAAGAAGAAATCGATTATTTAAAGGAAAACGGTATCGATATGTCTTGGGAAAAAGCCAAATACTCGGTAAACAAAGGGCTTTGGGGAACCAGCGTTGGCGGTGCCGAAACCTTGACTTCAGAAAAACCATTGCCGGGGGAAGCCTATCCGTCGCAATTGAAACATTCCGAAGAGGAAAAAGTAAAACTCACTTTTGAAAAAGGCGAATTGGTGGCCGTAAACGGCATTGAAAATGCGCCCGAAATAAATATTGAAACCTTGAATAACTTGGCATCTGCTTATGCCATTGGTCGCGATATCCATGTGGGCGATACCATTGTTGGGATCAAAGGCCGTGTGGGTTTTGAGGCCGCAGCAGCACTAATCACTATTAAAGCACATCATTTGTTGGAAAAGCACACGCTAACCAAATGGCAATTGCAACACAAGGAATATATTGCCAGTTTCTACGGTATGCACTTGCACGAGGGGCAATACTTAGATCCCGTAATGCGCGACATGGAAGCCTTTTTGCAAAGTAGCCAAGATAAAGTGTCGGGCGATGTTACCGTAACATTAAAGCCATACCATTTTACTTTAGATGGTATTGTTTCAGACCACGATTTAATGAGTGCTAAATTTGGAAGCTATGGTGAAGAAAACAAAGGCTGGACTGCTGATGAAGCCAAAGGATTTATTAAAATTGTGGGTAACCAAAACAAAATTTACCAACAAGTAAATTCAAAGTGACACCCATGGTGTCATGCTGAACTGTCAGGCTGAGCGCAGTCGAAGCCTTGTTTCAGCATCTCATATAGATTATTCAAGTTTAATATTTTTTATAAGCTTGGAAAAAGAATAAATAAAAATGAAAAAAATAAAAGTAGGTATTATTGGAGGAGCAGGGTACACCGCAGGCGAATTAATCAGACTGCTTATTAACCATCCGCAAGCCGAAATCAATTTTGTGTTCAGTACCAGTAATGCCGGAAATAAAATCAGTAAGGTACACCAAGATTTAATCGGGTCGTTAGATTTAGAATTTACCGATACGGTAAACCCCAATATTGATGTGTTGTTTTTATGTTTGGGACATGGTAATTCGGTAAAGTTTTTATCGGCCAATACCTTTTCGGAAAACACAAAAATTATCGATTTAGGCAACGATTTCAGACTGGAAGCCGATAAAACTTTTGAAGGTAAAACCTTTGTGTACGGTTTGCCAGAACTGCAAAGGGAAGCAATAAAAAAGGCCAATTATATTGCCAATCCAGGTTGTTTTGCCACCACAATTCAGTTGGGTTTATTGCCATTGGCAAATAAAGGATTGTTGCATGCCGATGTGCACATAAATGCCGTAACCGGAGCCACCGGAGCGGGAACATCGCTGTCGGCAACCACGCATTATACTTGGCGCGATAATAATTTTTCGTATTACAAGCCGTTTACCCATCAGCATTTGGGGGAAATCAACCAATCGATTAAGCAATTGCAGAATGATTTTGCGCAAGACATTTTGTTTATGCCCAATCGGGGAAATTTCTCAAGAGGTATTTTCGCTACCATTTATACCAATTTTGAAGGCTCGGTACAGGAAGCCAAAACCATATTTGCCGATTTTTATAAAGATGCCCAATTTACATTTGTCTCAGACGATTTTTTACATTTGAAACAAGTAGTGAATACCAATAAATGCTTAATCCATTTGCACAAGCACGAAGGTAAATTGCTGGTAACAAGTATTACCGACAATTTGTTGAAAGGCGCCTCAGGGCAAGCGGTGCAGAACATGAATTTGATGTTTGGTTTGGAAGAAGCAACAGGGCTGAGCCTAAAAGGAACTTATTTCTGATAATTAATGTTTAACGACTAACAAACTTTTTGAAATGAAAATAGCCATTATCGGTACCGGTAACTTAGGGAGTTCGATTGCCAAAGGATTGGTGAAAAACAACACGTTTACATCGTTGTATTTAAGTGATAAAAACACCGTAAATGTTGATGCGTATAAAAGTTTGCCCAATGTCGTGGTAACCAACGATAACGAGTTGGCCGTAACACAATCTGATATTGTGATTTTTGCACTTCAGCCCAAACACATCAATGCGGTTTTAGAGAGCGTGTCTTCCAAATTCACAGATAGGCACGTGGTGATGTCAGTTGCCGCTGGTGTTGAGATTTCAAGAATCGAAAGCATTATTGGGTCTGATAAAAACATCATCCGCGTGATGCCCAATACGGCCATTTCCATAGGGAAATCCATGACCTGTATTGCGGCTAATAAAGCGGCACAAGATAAAGTGCCAATGGCACAAGATATTTTTAATCAATTGGGCACCACTATGGTTATTCCCGAAGATCAAATTCAAGCTGCTACGGTAATCTGTGCCAGTGGTATTGCCTTTTGGATGCGCTTGGTACGTGCCACTACGCAAGGTGCCATCCAATTAGGTTTCGAAGCTCACGAAGCACACCAATTGGCTTTGCAAACTTGTTACGGAGCAGCAAGTTTATTGAAAGAATCTGGAAGACATCCAGAGGAGGAAATAGACCGCGTAACCACACCAAGTGGTTGTACCATTGAAGGTCTTAACGAAATGGAGCACCAAGGATTGAGCTCGTCGCTCATTAAGGGAATCAATGCTTCATTTGAAAAAATAAACCAACTTAAAAAGAATTAACATGCCATTATTTGATGTTTACCCACTATATAATGTAACGCCGGTTTCGGCCAAGGGGCTTTATGTTTACGATGATGCCGATAACGAATATTTAGACCTTTACGGTGGGCACGCCGTAATTTCCATCGGGCATGCGCACCCAAAATATGTCGATGCCATTTCAAACCAAGTGGCCGATTTGGGTTTTTATTCCAACGCCATTCAAAATCCGTTACAGGTACAACTGGCCGAAAAGTTGGAAGCGCTTTC
>CAZZDI010000135.1:0-2668 GCA_964653155.1 uncultured Flavobacteriaceae bacterium
GAAATTCCAGTGGCCAACGCCGGTGCTAATCAAGATGCTCTTTGGGTTGACCCCGAAAACAACAACTTTAACTTTGTTGGAGCAAACTTCATCGGTAGGTTTACAGCTGGAGACCCAAGATGGCGAATAAAACTTTAATAACAACTTTGGGCCAAGTTTTGATGGCCTAAAAAAGTGGATACCGAAAAGCTAAATCTTAACAGGTATCCACTTTTTTCTATAATAAAAAAAAGAAGACAATGAAAACCTATTTAAAAACCATACTATTAATAGTTCCATTTCTAGTATTTTCATGTAGTAGCAGTTCACCTTCTGATGATACACCAAAAGAAGAGCAAGAGGAAGTAGACCCAAATGAAGAAGAGGAACAAGAAGAAGAAAACGAAGAAGAACAGCCCACCCAAGTAAACGAGGAAGCCTTTGCTTTCCCTGGAGCCGAAGGTTTTGGCCGTAATACTACTGGTGGCCGTGGCGGAAAAGTACTTTTTGTAACTACATTAAACGATTACGGAAAAGGCAGTTTAAGGGAAGCTATTAATGCATCTGGCAAACGCTACATTTTGTTTAAAGTATCGGGTACCATCAGGCTGCTTTCAGAATTAAAAATCAATAACGGCGATGTTACCATTGCTGGCCAAACCGCACCGGGCGATGGCATTTGCTTAAAAAACTACCCTGTTTCCATAAATGCCGATAATGTTATCATCCGCTTTTTGCGTTTCAGAATGGGCGACGAAGCCCAACAGGAAGGCGATGCCATTGGTAGCCGCTTCCACAAAAATATTATCATAGACCACTGCTCGATGAGTTGGTCTACAGACGAAACCGTTTCTATTTACAATAACGAAAACACCACGCTACAATGGTGCTTCATTACAGAAAGTTTACGAAACTCGGTTCACGACAAAGGTTCGCACGGTTACGGCGGTATTTGGGGCGGTAAAAATGCATCATTCCACCATAATCTATTGGCGCATCACGATAGCCGTAATCCGCGATTGGGAGAATATGCTGGCTCTGCTTTCGCACTTACCGATTTGGTCGATTTAAGAAACAACGTCATTTACAACTGGCAAGGCAACAGTGCCTACGGTGGCGAAGCCATGAACGTTAACATTGTTAACTGCTATTACAAACCCGGCCCAGCCACTACCAAAAATACCCGTATCATGTCTATCGACAAAAATAAAGTTGAAGGCACCGAAGTGTATGATATTTGGGGAAAATTCTACATTGACGGAAACCATGTTGAAGGCAGTACTCAAACTACTAACGACAACTGGACCTACGGTGTTTACAACCAGTTCCATGGTAGCTATGGCACCGTTTCTGAAGAAGACAAAGCATCCATGAAAATTGATGAACCGCACAACATTAACAATAACGTGTACACACATACGGCTATTGAAGCTTACGAGAAAGTACTGGCTTATGGCGGTGCTTCCTACAAGAGGGACGCCATTGATGCTAGAATTGCTGATGAAGTTAAAAACGGCTCGTACACCTATGAAGGCTCTAACGGCAGTACAAAAGGTATTATAGACACCCAAAGCGATGTGGGCGGATGGCCAGATTTAAAATCGGAAACAGCACCTACCGACACTTCGGGCGACGGTATGCCCGACGATTGGAAAGTTTCTATGAAATTGAAAGTAGAAGATAACAATCCTAACGGTCACGATTTAAGCACCGGTTACGAAAACATAGAAGTTTACATTAACAGCCTAGTAGCTTCAATTACAGAAAATCAAAAATAAACCACTTTGGATTTCCAATCCATAGTTTCAGTTAATGAATGAAATTCATTTTAGAGCATAATGTCATTCCAACAGAGCAGAGCGACGGGAATCCCATTATATAGTCTTCAATTTATGATGAGATTTCTCACTGTGTTCGAAATGACAAACAGAATCAAATGTTTTATAGAAACTAAAGTATCTGCAATGGAATTGCAGGGTTTTAACCTTTAACTAGATAATAAATAATCAATGCGTTATAAAATCTTCTTTTTAGCCACTCTTTTCTCATTCGTTTTTCGCCCAACATTTTCCCAACCCCTCGCCTTCCCTAGTGCCGAAGGTTTTGGCCAACATGCCACCGGGGGCCGGGGCGGTTTGGTATATACGGTTACCAATTTAAATGATGATGGCGAAGGAAGTTTTAGAAAAGGCATTGTAAAAAAAGAACCTAGAATTATTGTCTTTGCCGTATCGGGCACCATCGAGTTAAAATCGAAATTGGATGTTAACCCCGGCAAAGGCAATTTAACCATTTTGGGGCAAACCGCTCCGGGTGAAGGCATCACACTAAAAGGTTACCCGTTCACCATAAAAGCCGATAACGTAATTGTACGCTATTTACGTTTCAGAATGGGTGATGTTAACAATATTCAAGGTGATGCTTTGGGGTGTCGGGATGCAAACAATGTAATTATCGACCATTGTTCGGTAAGTTGGGCCACCGATGAAAACGCTTCGTTTTACAACAATACAAATTTCACCCTACAATGGAGCATCATTTCCGAAGCCTTAAACCGTTCTGTCCACAAAAAAGGCGCACATGGCTACGGCGGTATTTGGGGCGGCGTTAATGCCTCGTTCCACCATAATTTAATAGCGTCAAACAACAGCCGAAACCCAAGGTTTAGCGGCTCTAAAACCACTGAAAA
>CAZZDI010000135.1:2768-7501 GCA_964653155.1 uncultured Flavobacteriaceae bacterium
ATCCGGAAGAAACCAAGCTAAATTCAGAAATTAACATCAATAACAATATTGAAACAACAACCGCTACGGAGGCGTTTCAAAACGTTTTAAACCAAGCCGGAGCCAATATTTATCGCGATGTTGTAGATGTAAGAATTGTTCAAAACACTGAAAACGGCAGGGTAAATTACAAAAATGGCATTATCGATTCGCAAAACGATGTGGGCGGATGGCCAAAATTAAAATATGAAATAGGCAAAACCGATTCAGACGAAGACGGCATCCCCGATTATTGGGAGCAAAAAAACGGTTTAAATATCAACGAAAAAGACAGTCACCTGAACAACTTAAACGAGCATTTTTCCAACGTTGAAGTTTATGCAAACTCATTAATTGACAATACACCAAAAATAACCCAAATTAATGGCGAAGATTTCCATTTTGTGGTTGATGCCACTGGCAATGGCGATTTTAAAACCGTTCAGGAAGCCATTGATGCTGTGCCCAATTTCAGAAAAACGGAAACCAAAATCTTTATAAAAAACGGCATTTACAAAGAAAAATTGGTGCTTGCTGCTTCTAAAACCAACATTACCTTTGTTGGCGAAGATAAATTCAAAACCATTTTAACCCACGACGATTACGCTCAAAAACACAATGCTTTTGGTGAAGAAATGGGCACAACGGGTTCTACTTCATTTTTTGTTTTCGGGGATAATTTTAAAGCCAAAAACATCACGTTCGAAAACAGTGCGGGCCCCGTTGGGCAAGCTGTTGCCGTTAGGGTGGATGGCGATAAAGTGATATTCGAAAACTGCAGATTTTTGGGCAACCAAGACACCCTTTACCTTCACGGAAACAACAGCCGGCAGTATTACAAAGATTGCTACATTGAAGGCACGGTCGATTTTATTTTCGGATGGTCCACGGGCTACTTCGAAAACTGCGAAATTTATTGCAAAAATAATGGGTATGTCACGGCAGCTTCAACCAACAAAGACACCAAATACGGTTTTGTTTTTAAAAACTGCAAAATTACGGGAAATGCAGCCGAGGCCTCTTTTTATTTAGGTCGACCATGGCGCGATTATGCCCAAACCGTTTGGATAGATTGCTATATGGACCAACTTATTAAACCCGAAGGGTGGCACAACTGGGGCAAGCCCCATGCCGAAGAAACCACCTTTTATGCCGAGTATAACACCTCTGGCCCAGGCGCATCAAACCAACGTGTAAAGTGGGCAAAACATATTACAAAAAAAGACTTGGATCATTTTAGTAAAAAGAATGTTTTGGGTGGCACAGACCACTGGGAACCAAAATTATAGCCAAAGCCTATTTCAGGCCAATTTGTAAAATCGTACCACAAATTATACCGAAATTTAAAATATTGTTTCTCTAAATTATGCCAACGGTTACAACTTTAGTATTTTAGTCAATCGATTACATTAAAAAATTAACTCATGAATTTCACACCTTTAAAAAAGTTATTCTCCATCCTATTCTTCGGAATAATTTTAACCACTCCATTTTCTTGTAAAGAAAAGGAAAAACAATCGGCACAACCCGACCCTTTTGATCAAGCTGAGGTTATTATCAAATCCATAAAAATTCCAGATTTTAAGGATGCCACCTACTCTATTTTAGATTTCGGAGCCGTTGCCGATGGCGAAACGTTAAACACAAAAGCTATAGCTGCAGCCATCGATTCCTGTAGTAACTCAGGAGGCGGAAAAGTAGTGATTCCGGCAGGTGATTTTTTAACAGGCCCAATCGTATTAAAAAGCAACGTTAACCTTCATTTGGAAGAGGGCGCCAACGTATTGTTTTCAACAAACCATGACGATTATCTTCCTGTGGTGCACACATCTTATGAAGGTGTAGAATTGATGAACTACTCACCGCTTATACGTGCTTACAAACAAAAAAACATTGCCGTTACCGGAAAAGGAACGCTTAACGGGCAGGCTAGCAACACCAACTGGTGGCCATGGTGCGGAAAAGATTCTTATGGCTGGGTTGAAGGGGCTCCAAAACAGCACGATTCCATCAACCTGCCTACATTACGCAAAATGAACGAAGCCCAAATTCCCGTTTCCGAACGTATTTTTGGTAAGGGCCACCACATCCGTCCTACCTTTTTTGAGCCTTTTGAATGCGAAAATGTACTCTTGCAAGGTGTTACCTTTACCAATGCGCCGTTTTGGGTAATCCACCCTCTAAAGAGCAATTACGTTAGAGTTGAGAACGTAACGGTGAGCAGCCACGGCCCCAACAACGACGGCTGTAATCCAGAATACAGCAAAAACGTGCACATTAACAACTGTACCTTCGATACCGGCGACGATTGCATTGCCATAAAAGCCGGACGCAACGAAGACGGCAGGCGTGTAAACATACCCAGTGAAAATATTGTGGTCGAGAACTGCAATATGAAGGATGGCCATGGCGGTGTGGTGATGGGCAGTGAAATTTCGGCCGGTGTCAAGAACGTTTTCGTGAGGGACTGCAACATGGACAGCCCCAACCTAGACCGCGCCATCCGCATTAAGACCAACACGTTGCGGGGCGGTTTTGTCGAAAATCTTTATGTAAAAAACATTCAAGTGGGACAAGTCAAGGAAGCTGCCCTGAAAATAAACCTTCACTATGCCATTTATGCCAACCAGGAAGGCGAATTTATTCCTAAGATAAACAATGTACATTTACAAGATATGACTGTTGAAAACAGTGGAAAATATGGCATTTTGATAAAAGGCCGCGAAGAAGCCATCATCAAAAACGTTACACTAACCAACGTTCATATTAAAAATGCCAAAACGCCATTATCGGTTGAGCATTCTGAACCAATCGTATTTAAAAACACCACCATCAACGGAAAGGAATATTAAAAAATCTCAAAATCAAATATGAAAAAGTTAGCCATTTTATCGTTGGCCTGTTTAGGCCTTATTGCATGTAAAGACAAAAAAGCCGACACTAAAACTATTGAAACCAATACTGTTTCAGAAAAAAAAGCACCACAAAAAACCTATGCCGAAATTTCCATTGCACAAGGCGGCACATGGGTTGACGGCCCTAGAGGGCATAAGGAGTACAACGGCGGTACCTCGTTTAAAAACGTAAACGAACTACAAGTGCCTGCCGAGCATACCGATCACTCTTGGTACATTCGCTACGAAGGCCCCGGTTGGGAAAACAGCCAAGTAGGCTACCGCTTGTATTTAGATTGGCGAAATGCCATCGATATTTTTGGTAAAAAAGTCGATTCTATAGTATTGCCTTACGTGGGCCAAGACGGATTTGATAACTACCACGAACCAGCACCCTGGGGGCAAGATATTTTGAAAGCCGGAAAATCGATGGGTATTGGCAGTTACGGACGCATTGTTGCAGATACCATAGTACATTTCCAAAAGGTAAAAAACACTTTTGCTAACGTTGAAAATTCTGAAAACAGTTCGTCTGTAAACATTAATTATGAAGGTTGGGAAACCGGTGGCGAAAGTATTGATTTAACATCGAAGCTTACCATTTTCCCTAACGATCGCCATACCAAAGCAGAATTGACCCCTTCGAAAGAAATTACGGGACTTTGCACCGGTATAGTAAACCACGGTGTGGCTTTTCATAAAAAGGAAGGTGAAACTTGGGCCTATATTGCAACTTACGGTGTGCAAACCTTGGCCAGTCCTGCAGATAATTTAGGGATGGCTCTGTTCTACAAATTGGATGAAGTTGCCGAACAAAAAGATGGTCAGCACGACCACTTAGTCATTTTCAAACCAACCACTAATACGGTTTCATATTACTTTTTAGCCGCTTGGGAGCAAGAACCAAATGGCATTAAAACCGAAGAGGCCTTTATTGCAGACCTCAACAAAAAATTAGAATCATTAAACACATCAAACGCCATTCAATAAAGTAAATATTGGCTGAGATTATTAAATTATTCAAAAAAAATCATAAAACATAACTAGATAAAATGAAAAAAACAGCTAAGCATGTCCTACTTTTTTCTCTGGCATTAGGTTTATTCGCCTCGTGCAAAGATGCAAAAAAGGAAACCCCACAAGAAGAAACCACAACCGTAGAAAAAGTAGTTCCAGAAAATTTAAAATGGTCTGAACGCATGATGCTCTCAGAAATACACCGTTTTCCGGAGCCGACCAAACTCGACTTTTCCACAAAACCCCGCTGGACCTACACGCCCGGTGTGGTTTTGAGTGCTTGCTCCAGGGTTTATGAAGCTACCCAAAACAAAAAATATTACGATTATATTTACGATTATGCCGATACGCTTATTGACAGCACGGGTACTATCGCCACCTATTCTTTGGAAAAACAAAATCTGGATATGATAAAATCTGGTGATGTTTTATTGTTCCTTTATCCTATCACCAAAGAAGAGCGTTTCCTGAAAGCGATGCATACCTTGCATAAGCAGTTGGAATCGCAACCCTCAACTTCCGATGGTGGCTATTGGCATAAAAAAATATACCCACACCAAATGTGGTTAGACGGACTTTATATGGCTGAACCTTTCCATACCCGATATGCCAACGAATACATTGAAGATGAAAAAGAAAAACAGAAAATATACGATCACGTCGCATTGCAATTCGATTTAATTCAAAAACATAGTCGCGATGAAGAATCTGGTTTATTGTACCACGGCTGGGACGAAAGCAAAGAACAACGTTGGGCCAACAAAGAAACCGGTAACTCTCAACATTTCTGGTCGCGTGGCATGG
>CAZZDI010000136.1:0-1316 GCA_964653155.1 uncultured Flavobacteriaceae bacterium
CAGGAATTAAAGGTTAAGAGCGCCCCTACCATTACAAATAACATAATTTGTTTTAAATTTCTCATTGTTGAATATTTTATTGGTTAATAGTTCAACAAATCTGCAACTTTAATGAAGTGAAATCAATACGACGAATTACGTATTTTTTGATTTACGAAGTACGATTTGGAATTTGTGGTTTGGAATTTGGAATTTTCCCGAAATCGGATTACTAAAAAGTAATATGAGGAAATGCTTTGCAAATCTCTCCCTTTTTAGTTTCCAACTTTTGAAGAAATTCAAGATGTGCTTTGGAATTTGGGTTGAAGGGTTTATGCTGAAGTCCTTTTTGAACGGCACCAACCGCTTCCATGGTTTTCAGGACTTCAGGCGCTACCCAAACGGTTTTGAAACGTTCCCAAATGTATTGAATGGCCGTAGCGTTGGGGTGCACCAAATCGGCTTCGTAAAATCGATAATCGCGTAGTTCGTCCATCATAATTTCATACGACGGAAAATAATACGAATTCTGATTGGCGATTGACGATTTTTGATTTTGTATTTGGTGAATAGCCGAAATTAAATGTGCTTTACTTTGCGTATTTTCAACAAAGCCATCTTTTAAATGCCTAACCGGTGAAACCGTAAAAATGATGGTTGACTTGGGGTTTAGTCTTTTAATGGATATTGAAATAGTATTGATTGATATTGAAATATCCTCAACCGGCAACAACTCTTTTTCAAACTGTTTTTGAGGTATTTTATGGCAATTGGCTACCCATTTATCTTGCTCCAAAAACCGATAAACCCAAGCCGTGCCCAAAGTAATAATAATGTGTGATGCTTCGAGGAGGTATTGGCGTGTCGATTTTAATGCCCCGTTCAAATTCTCCAACAACGCTTCTTTTGAAACCGAACTTAACTTCGAATGCGCTTCAAAACAATGCCACTGTTCATTATGGAAAAATACATCATTCTCGGAAAATGCTTTTTCATTTAACGCCCTGATCACTAAATTTTCAATCGCTTTGGGCTGAAACAGTACCCCAAACGGATTTTGAAGGTTTTTAAATTTGAAGTAATCCAACTTTGCCCCAATATTATCCGAAAAACACGAACCTAACAGCACCACAGAGGAATGGTAATCTATAAGATTTTCAGATTGCTTTTTTAGTGGTATTTGGGTTTGGAGTTTCATTGTTTCGAAAGATGCTCTTTAAAGATTGCTCTCGCATAGGCGCAGAGACGCAAAGATTTTATGCTCTTTTTATTTACCGTTTTGGAATCCATAAACTCAACAACATTTAACTTTGCGGCTTTGCGACTTTGCGAGAGGG
>CAZZDI010000136.1:1416-3968 GCA_964653155.1 uncultured Flavobacteriaceae bacterium
TTACCTCCTGCAGTGGCAAAAAATGGTTGTCCACCGCCACCACCTTGGATAAATTTACCCAAATCGCGTACCACTTGCCCAGCGTTCAATCCTTTTTCAGCCACCAATTCTTTCGAGATATAGCACGACAATAGGGCTTTTCCGTTTTGCTCGGTGGCCAAAAGTAGGAACAAATTGTTTTGCTCGCCGCCCAACTCGAAGGCTACATCTTTTAATCCGCCAGCATCCAAATCCAATTTTTTAGCTAAAAACCGAATGCCATTAACGTCCTGCAATTCACTTTTCAGTTCACTTTTTATGTTTTTGGCTTTATCCTTCAGCAGAGATTCAATTTGCTTTTTAAGCGCATTGTTCTCTTCCTGTAAATTTGCAAGTGCTTTTACGGGTTCTTTGGTGTTGTTCAACAAGGCTTTCATTTCAATAAAAGCCTGATTGTTTTCAAAATAGTAGTTTTTGGTGGCATTGTTGGTTATGGCTTCGATACGGCGGATTCCCGCAGCCACAGCACCTTCCGAAACAATTTTAAAATGCCAAATATCGCCTGTGTTTTTTACGTGGGTACCACCACAAAGCTCGATGGATTTCCCAAAACGTACCGAACGCACAGTATCGCCGTATTTTTCGCCAAACAAGCTCATCGCTCCGTCAGCAATAGCTTCTTCTTTTGGGGTATTTCGTTTTTCTTCCAAAGGCAATTTGCCTTCTATTCTTCGGTTTACAAAATCTTCGACATCCTGCAATTCCTCTGGTGTTAATTTTGAAAAATGTGAAAAGTCGAAACGCAAATATTCTGCATTTACCGCACTTCCCTTTTGCTCTACGTGGCTTCCCAAAACTTCCCTCAAAGCTTGGTGCAACAAATGGGTTGCGGTGTGGTTACTTTCTGTTAACGTTCTATGGGTTTGATCTACCACGGCTTTAAACGATTCGTTGATATGTTCAGGTAAATTTTTGGCAAAATGAATGATCAAATTGTTTTCCTTTTTTGTATCAAGAATGTAAACCACATCGCCATGGGCATCTTCCAAATAGCCCTTATCACCTACTTGTCCGCCTCCTTCAGGATAAAACGGCGTAATATTGAACACCAACTGGTACATATCGCCTTCTTTCTTGGTGCTCACTTTGCGATATCGGGTAATTTTCACATTGGTTTCGAGCATATCGTACCCTACAAATTCGGTTTCGGCATCTTCTTTTACAACTACCCAATCATCGGCATTCACTTCACTGGCCGCTCTAGAACGCTCTTTTTGCTTTTGGAGTTCTTCATTAAACCCCTTTTCGTCCAGTTTCAATCCTTTTTCTGAAAGAATCAACCCGGTTAAATCAATCGGGAAACCGTAAGTATCATAAAGCTCGAAGGCCTTCTCGCCCGAAACGGTATCGCCTTTGGTTTCCTCTACAATTCTGTTCAATAACACCAGTCCTTGATCTAAAGTGCGCAAAAAGGATTGTTCTTCTTCTTTTATTACGTTTTCAACCAATGCTTTTTGGGTTTTTATTTCAGGAAACGCCTGCCCCATTTTTTCACTGAACACATTTACCAATCGGTAAATAAAGGGTTCTTTTTTATCCAAAAAGGTAAAACCGTAACGTACGGCACGGCGCAAAATTCTACGAATAACGTACCCTGCACCGGTACTACTTGGCAACTGCCCGTCGGCAATCGAGAAGGCTACGGCTCGAACGTGATCGGAAATAACGCGAATGGCCACATCGGTCATTTTTTCTTTTCCGTATTTTTTGCTGGTGATGGTTTCAATCTCGCGGATAAGCGGTGTAAACACATCGGTATCGTAGTTGGATTGCACCCCTTGAAGCACCATGCACAAACGCTCGAAGCCCATACCGGTATCGATGTGTTTGTTGGGCAATGTCTCCAAACTACCGTTTGCTTTTCGGTTGAATTGGATAAAAACCAAATTCCAGATTTCCACCACTTGCGGGTGGTCTTGGTTTACCAAATCCTTTCCGGGTATTTTAGCTTTTTCTTCCTCAGAACGGATATCCACATGTATTTCGCTACAGGGTCCGCATGGGCCTTGGTCGCCCATTTCCCAGAAATTATCCTTTTTGTTTCCTTTTAAAATGCGGTCTTCGGGAATGTGCTGTTTCCAAAGGTTGTAGGCCTCGGTATCCATATCCAAACCATCCTCTTCGCTACCTTCAAAAACGGTAACGTATAAAATATCTTTATCTATCCCGAATACTTCGGTAAGCAGCTCCCACGACCAAGCAATGGCTTCCTTTTTAAAGTAATCGCCAAAGCTCCAGTTGCCCAACATCTCGAAAAGGGTGTGGTGATAGGTATCATAACCCACTTCATCCAAATCATTGTGTTTTCCTGAAACGCGAAGGCACTTTTGGGTATCGGTTACACGGGTGTTTTTTGGCTTGGCGTTACCCAAAAAGTATTCCTTAAACGGTACCATTCCCGCATTTACGAACATTAACGTAGGATCGTTTTTCAACACCATCGGGGCCGACGGAACAATACTGTGCTTTTTATCTTCAAAAAAACTTAAAAACTTAGATCGGATGTCTTGAGA
>CAZZDI010000136.1:4068-7494 GCA_964653155.1 uncultured Flavobacteriaceae bacterium
TCTCTTTTGCTGTTATTTGGCTTTAATTACAAAACTATTTTTATCTTTACTTCCCTAGTTTTTGGGCTGCCGAACGAATTTTTATTATAATATTTTATTGGTTTGTTCGTTTTTTACAAAATTTGCATTTTGTAACCAAAGTTTATCAAGCGCAAAAATAGTATAATTTAAGAAATGAGTAAGGTAAAATATTACTACGATCCAGAATCGCTTTCGTACCGAAAGATTGAGCGTAAAAAAAGAACCACTTTTAAGTACGCCTCTTTATTTATACTATCGTCAGGGTTTTTCGCCTTTATCTTTGTGTTTATTGCCAGCCAGTATATTTCGTCTCCAAAAGAGCGCGCCCTTACCCGCGAGCTGGAAAACATGAAACTGCAATTTGAATTGCTGAATAAAAAAATTGACCAAGCCGAAACGGTTTTGGCCAATATCGCCGACAGAGACAACAATATATACCGAATATATTTTGAAGCCAACCCCATACCCGAAGAACAACGCCGCGCCGGATTTGGGGGCATTAACCGTTATAAAAGTTTAGAGGGCTTCGATAACTCCAAACTGGTTATTGAAAGCAACAAGCGCCTGGATATTCTTCAGAAACAAATAGTGGTGCAATCAAAATCATTAGACGAAATCGCAAAACTGGCAGAAAACAAAGAAAAGCTTTTGGCCGCCATTCCTGCCATACAACCAGTAAGCAATGAAGATTTAACCCGAATGGCCTCGGGTTACGGTATGCGATCAGACCCATTTACTAAAGTTAGGAAAATGCACTGGGGCATGGATTTTACCGCACCAAGGGGCACGCCCGTTTATGCCACGGGCGATGGCATTGTTGAACGCGCCGACAGCAACTCGTCTGGCTACGGAAAGCACATTAGAATAAACCACGGTTATGGCTACACCAGCCTTTATGCCCACCTTTATAAATACAACGTTAGGAAAAACCAAAAAGTAAAACGCGGCGATTTAATTGGTTTTGTGGGAAGCACCGGCCGATCGGAAGCACCACATTTGCACTACGAGATTTTTAAGGACGACCAGCGCATCAACCCCATTAACTTCTATTACGGCAGTTTAACGGCTGAAGAATTTAACGAATTACTGGAGCATGCTTCATTAGAAAACCAATCATTAGACTAATGCACATAGACCTACCAGAAAAACGATATTATAGCATTGGCGAAGTAGCCAAGGCATTTGGTGTTAACACCTCGCTTATTCGTTTTTGGGAAAAGGAATTCGATGTGCTCAAACCTAAAAAAAATGCCAAGGGCAACCGAAAATTCACTCCCGAAGACATTAAAAACCTCAAATTTATTTACCATTTGGTAAAAGAACGCGGTTTTACTTTAGAAGGTGCAAAAACCCATTTAAAGGAAGAAAAAAAACAAGCTTTAAGCAATTTTGAAATTGTTAGCAAACTAGAAGAAATTAAAACCCAACTCTTAAAAATTAAAGAACATCTTTAAAAAAACAGTTGGCCAAACGTAACTTTTCAACAAACTAAGTGTCATATAACCAAACTATTTAAATTCAACAAAATCATGAAGAAATTTTTACCTTGGATTATCGTTGCCATTGTTGTATTCGGAATCTATTCTTGGGCAAAAGGCTTTAACAACACGGCCATCAACTTAAAGGAATCGGCCACAAAAACTTGGGCCAATGTAGAAAGCAGCTACCAACGCCGTAACGATTTAATTGGAAACTTGGTTAAAACAGTGCAAGGTGCCGCCGATTTTGAAAAGGAAACATTACAATCGGTTATTGAAGCCAGAGCTAAAGCTACTTCTGTAAATATAGACCCAACCAATATCACTCCAGAACAGTTGGCCAAATTCAACGAAGTACAAGGTGGGCTATCAGGCGCCCTAAAAAGCCTTTTGGTTACCGTTGAACGTTACCCGGATCTGAAAGCCAATCAAAACTTTTTAGAACTCCAAAGCCAACTAGAAGGCACAGAAAATCGAATTAACGTAGCTCGCGACCGTTTTAACGAAGCCGTTGAACCCTACAACAAACACATAAAAACATTTCCAAATTCTATTCTGGCAGGCATTTTAAATTTTGAAGACATGAGCTATTTTAAATCGGAAGCAGGAAGCGAAAGTGCCCCTGATGTTAATTTCGATTTTTAAAATTGACCTTCACTAAACACCAAACTTTATAAATGTCTAACATAGAAGCTTTTTTAACTCCCAGCGAAGAGCAGGATATTGTTGAAGCCATTCGGGTGGCCGAGTTAAATACATCTGGCGAAATACGCGTACACATTGAAAAAACAGCCAAAGGCGATGCTGCCCATCGGGCTTTGGAAGTGTTCCACATGCTTAAAATGGACAATACCCAACTAAAAAATGGGGTTTTGATTTATGTGGCCGTTGACGATAAAAACTTCGTTATTTATGGAGATGAAGGCATCAATAAAGTAGTTGGAAACGATTTTTGGGAAAGCACAAAAAATACCATTCAAACGCACTTTAAAAAAGGCCATTTTAAGCAAGGCTTGATTGACGGTATTTTAAAATCGGGCGAACAGCTTAAAAAATATTTCCCGTATCAAGATTCAGACATTAACGAACTTCCAAACGATATTTCAAAAGGATAAATGCAGTATTCGGTTTTCAGTATTCGGTCTCAGAGTAAAACACAAATTAGGTTGCTGCTTTCCTTTTTGGTCGGGCTGTTGTTTAATAGTTTTTCGTATGCCCAATTCGATATTCCTAAAAAACCAGAATTCCAAACCAGTGTTTACGATTATGCCAGCCTGTTGTCTTCTGCTGAAAAAAACAGTTTAGAGCAAAAGCTCATTAAATATTCTGACACCACTTCCACCCAAATTGTAATCGCTATCATTCCTTCCACCGAAGGGGAAAACATTAATTATTTAGGTGCCCAATGGGGGCATGCTTGGGGTATTGGCCAAGCCAAGGAAGACAACGGTATTTTAATTTTACTGGCCAGAAACGACCGACGGATTGCCATAAACACGGGCTATGGCATTGAGCATTTGCTCACCGATGCCCTATCGAAACGCATTATTGAACGCGACATTATTCCCTATTTTAAAAATGGGGATTATTACGGCGGACTAAACCGTGGCGCCGATGCCATTTTTGAGGTTTTAAACGGCGAATATAAAGGCGCTCGCCCAAATAACAAGCAAAATGGAATCCCTTTGGGGATGATTGCCTTATTCATTTTTATCTTTATTGTCATCCTTATTTCCATTTCCAAAAACCGACGTGGCGGTGGCGGCGGAAATCGCGGGCACCGTTCGGCGGGACAGGATTTACTGGAAGCTATTATTTTAAGCAACATGGGGCGCGGCAGTTATAACCGTGGTTCATCGGGTTGGGGCGGTAGCTCTGGCGGTGGTGGCTGGTCTTCCGGAGGTGGTGGCTTTGGTGGTGGTTTCGG
>CAZZDI010000137.1:0-7460 GCA_964653155.1 uncultured Flavobacteriaceae bacterium
GCACAACTATCGTTATCTGGCGGAAGTTTCGATTTTTACAGAGGAACAGTTGATTTAGGCGGAAAACTAACCGAAGACGGAAAACTGTTGTTCCGTTTCAATGGGATGTATCAAACTTCTGATAGCCACCGTGGCAATGAAGATGTAACCCGTTACGGGATTGCTCCATCTTTGACCTATAAATTGAGCGATAAAACCTCAATTACTACCGAAATGAATCTGCAACAGGCAGAATCGTATATTGGTTCGGCTTATATTTTTGCACCATCAAGTGCCGGGTATGCCAGTTTGGACAAAAATTTTAAATTTACCAATAACGACTATCCCGTAACCGATATTCAAGAAGTGACGTTCTTTACCAACGTGAAACATGAGTTTTCAGATAATTGGAGCGTTGAAGGACAATTGGCTTACCTGCGTTACGACCAAGTTGGGAATTCAACATGGTTAGCCAGTATTGAAGAAAATGGTGATGCCACGAGATACGTTTCAAAATGGGATGCTCTTTCGTTGGGGAAATACGCCCAAGTTTACATTCACGGAGCATTCAACACCGGAAGCATAACCCACAAAGTAATGGGAGGCTTCGATTTTAGCGACAAGCAATATTGGGCCGATTGGTTTGAATCTTCTGTAGTTGATACCACAACACCGTTCAATATTTTCAACCCGGTTTATGGCGCAAGCCCAACACCAAATTTTGACCGCTCGGTTCCCGTTCAATATAGAAATGGCGGCGATCCGTATGGTGCCAATTCAATAAGGGCCTACTATGCACAGGACGAAATCGGTTTTGTTGAAAACAAAATTAGATTGACCCTTGCGGGAAGATACACCAACCTGCACACTTTAGGGAAAGCCGAATCGGACAACGTAGTGACCCCGCGTGTTGGTTTGAGTGCCGACATTATTCCCAATCTTACCGCTTATGCGTTATTCGACCAGTCCTTTTTGCCCCAAAGCGGAATTAGTAGTACGGGCGAGTTGCTCAACGATCCCGTTGAAGGAAAAGATATTGAAGGGGGAATCAAAGTCAAGTTATTTGATGGCCACTTAAAAACATCGTTGGGTGTTTACAAAATCAACAAAAACAAAATATTGGTGGGCGACCCCGCGTTCCCAACTGAAAACTTTTCCATCTATTCCGGTGAAATCGAATCGAAAGGTATTGAGTTTGATGCCCAAGGGCAAATCACGCCAGAGCTTAACATCATCCTAAATTATGCCAACACCAATGTAGAGGATAAATCGGGAAGTTTGGTGGCCGGCCACTCGAAACACGTTACCAACGGATGGTTAAACTACAACTTTTCCGAAACTACAGCTCTTCGCGGATTTGGTGCATCGTTGGGTTACCAGTACCAAGTGGACCGTTCTTCATGGGCTTGGGCAGCCGATAACCAATCGGATTTGCCAGATTATTTTAGATTGGACGGCGCCCTTTCGTGGAAAAACAACAAAGTTCGTGTTCAGCTAAACGTCAATAATATTCTTGATGAATACCTGTACTCAGGATCTAACTACGGAAGCTACTTATACTGGCAATCAGAACCGGGCATCAACGGTAGGCTAACCGTAACTTATAAATTTTAAAGACTTCAAATGTCAGCTATTTGAATGTCAATTTGTTTGGTTTGTGCAGTCCTCTTTTCAACTAAGAGGACTGCCTTTTTAACATGATTAATTCACTCATTATGCAAAAAACATTAATTACCATCGTACTCATAGCCTTCACGGCTACCAAATCGTTTGCCCATTATCTTTGGGTTGAAACCAACCCCACAGGACACATAGGAAAAGAACAACTTATAAAAGTCCACTTTGGCGAATACACCTATGGCGTTATTGAAAAAGTAAATGGCGACGCCTTTAATAACGTGAACCAATTTGATTTATGGGTTGTTGATGCCAAAGGCAACAAAACGGCATTAAAAACTACAGCTCACGCCGATTACTATTTGGCCAAATTTACCCCAAAAACCAATGGTACTTTTACCGTTATTCTGAACAACAACAATATAGATGTTATTGATTACACCCAATACGATTTCGGCATTTTCAAAACACACTACCATTCCACAGCCAAATTTCAAGTCGGTAAAAATTCGAATGAAACCGTTGCCTTAAACGATTCGGGCATTGTGGTAAAAGACGTTTCTAAAAACAAAAACGAAGTAAAACTTCAAGTGTTGTTTAAAAATGAACCTTTAGCAAAAAATGAATTAAAGGTTTTTGTATCCGATTTATGGTCCAAAACATTAGAAACAGACGAGAACGGCTACGTTTCTTTTAATCTGCCATGGGAAACCAAATACATAATTGAAACCACCAAAAAAGAAGAAGTGCCCGGCAAATATAAAGGCGAAGATTATGAGTTTATTTGGCACTGTGCCACCTACTCCATTCAATAATTTTACATGGCTTCAATAATTTTATTTCTTGTATTTATAGCATTTTATGTGCTTTGTAACACCTCAAAAAAGGCTGTTTTAAATTCCCATTTCGGGTTTGAAGGCTGGTTGGCAAAACAACATAGAACAAGCAGGTTACTGGGGTTATTTATCCTTGTAATGTCCTGTTTGCTAAGTACTATTTGTTTTGGCATAGGCACAGGGGTACTCTACTTTTTTATTGTATTGATGACTTTAGGAAGCCTCATCGTGCTTTTAAACCCTATAAAATTATTGAAGCCCGCCGCCATATTGGCCGTGTTTGTTATTTCACTTTGTTTTGAATTTTTAATTTTTAACTGATGCCCGCAAACCCAAAATACCTCTCATCCCCTTGGCAACGTTTTGCAAAAATATCGGCTGGTTTTATCGGCGGATATTTGGTAACCATCACGTTTCACATGGCGCTTTCGTTTTGGTTAAACCACGTAAACGTTATAATCACCGCTACCTTTACGGGATTTATTTTATGGGCATCATTAATGGTCATTGCTTTTCTTTCAAAAAACGGATGGAAAATTTGGGGGATTTACCTGCTACTTAGCCTACTCTTTTCTGTTATTATTTATATCGGTAAAATGTGCAATCCCATTATTAGCTAACCCATGAAAAACAGAGCTTACAACATTCTTTTTCATACCCATACCGTTAGTGGCATCGTTATTAGCGTGGTGCTTTACGTGATATTTTTTACGGGTTCTTTTTCATTTTTTAGGGATGAAATCGTGAACTGGGAACGCAATGAATCGGTTGAAATCACAGACGATTTCACTATCGATTTTAATGCGACTTTAGATACGCTTAACACCCGATATGATTTATACGGAAGGGATATTGAATTTCGGAAATACTATGTTCAGCAGCGCATTGGGGTGTCCCTTTCCGCTTCAAAAGATTCGTTGGCTCCCGAAGCAGCTCAAAAACCGGAATTCTTCTACTTGGACACCAAGCAGTTTACACAGCACACTTACCAAAATTCCTATTCGCTGGGCGAATTTTTATATCGCCTTCACTTTTTGGCGCAAATCCCTTATCCCGTTGGGTATTATCTGTCGGGTTTTGTGGCCTTCTTTTTTCTATTTGCCATCATCACGGGCGTTTTGGTGCATTGGAAAAAAATAGTCTCCAATTTTTATGTGTTCCGCCCCTTAAAAAAACTAAAAACTTTATGGACCGATGCCCATACGGCACTGGGCATAATTGGGTTACCGTTTCAGTTTGTATATGCCGTTACCGGTGCTTTTTTTATGATCAAGTTGGTGTTGGTTGCCCCAAACGTTATGGTACTTTTTGATGGCGACCAAGCTAGGTTTTATGAGGAATTGGGTTATAGTCATCCGCATTTTGAAATGGAAAAAGACTCGCTCGAAACCACAATAAACCTCAATCGGTTCATTGAAAAAACGAAAAGTCAATGGGATGGTTTTAATATATCTGAAGTCCATATTTTTAACTACGGAAATGAAAACATGCACGTATTGACCAGTGGTCATCTAAATTATTCCGATAAGTTTTCCGGTGCAGGAGAAGCTATTTATAAAGTAAGTGATGGTGAACTCGTTTCGCAAAAAGCACCCGAAACCAACAACTCGTATCTGGATGGTGTAAAAAATGCGCTTTATAGATTACATTTTGCCGATTATGGTAATTATGCTTTAAAAATCGTCAGCTTTATTTTAGGGCTAATTTCGTGTTTTGTTATTATTTCCGGAGTGATGATTTGGCTCGTAGCCCGCGACAAAAAAAACATCCCCGAAAAAAAACGCCGTTTCAACCTTCGCGTGGTTCGCGTGTATTTGGCCGTTTGCTTAAGCATGTACCCCATTACGGCCGCGGCATTTATGGCGGTTAAAGTATTCCAACCCGAAGGAAACACGTTTATTTACAGTTTCTATTTTATTGGTTGGTTGCTGCTTTCGGCATTTTTTATTTGGAAAAAAGAACTTGGTTTTATCAATAAATACACCCTGCTATCTGGGAGTATTTTAGGGTTTATGGTTCCCATCACCAATGGTTTGGTGACACAAAATTGGCTTTGGAACTCGTTTGCAAACCAGCAATTTCAAATCTTTTTTATAGATGCGTTTTGGTTGGTTTTAGCCTCGGTGACCCTTTGGGTGTTTTTTAAGCTAAATAAAAATTAGTTTAATAAAACAACACGTTTTACTCCCTATTTTTTTCCTGAATTTTTCGAACAATGGCGGCAGCCGCCTTTCGGGTAACCAAACGGGGTATAACGGCCAAAAACTTGTTGAACCTTCCGGGGATGGCATATGCCTTTCCTTTAAGCATGGCGTGATAGCCGTACGAGGCCACTGCTTTGGCCGATGCCATATTAAAAGTGATTTTATTGTCTGCGCAATCTTCTGAAACGGTTTTTTGAAAATCGGTTTTTGTTGGCCCGGGGCATAACGCCGTTACCGTTACCCCAGTACCTTTCAATTCGTTGGCAATTGCTTCTGAAAAAGAGAGCATATAGCCTTTTGAAGCGTAGTAAATAGACATTAATGGCCCGGGCTGAAAAGCGGCCAACGAGGACATGTTGAGTATTTTTCCAGAGCCCCGTTTTACCATGCCCTCCAAAACCAATTTGGTTAAATGCGTACTGGTTAAAATATGTAGATGAAGCATCTCCGACTCGCGTTCCCAATCGGTATCAACAAACGATCCAAAAAGCCCAAAACCGGCATTATTTATCAGAACATCAATAGGGGCGTTATCAATGTCATCCATAATTTGTTGTGCCACATTTTGCGAACTCAAATCCTTAACCAATGTAACCACTTCTATATTATGGGCCGTTTGTATTTCGGTTTTAACACTAGCCAATCTATCAGAATCAATATCAACCAAAAACACCTTATAACCATCATTTGCCAAAAGCAAAGTTAGCTCGTATCCCAAACCAGAAGCGGCTCCTGTTACCAAAGCTGTTTTTGTCATAAACTAAATTAAGTGGATTAGGGCGCAAAGTTATTCCTTTTCATCTACATAGCCCTGCAAATACGAAAAACGTTTGGTAAGTTTTCCTTTTTCGGTGATTTTGGCCCGTTGTAAAATACCATCTTTATCACCATTAAAAAAAGCCGGAATAACGTGTTGTAAAAACATATCGCCAAAACCTTCGCTGGCATCCTTTGGCAGTTCGCATGGCAAATTATCAACGGCCATTACCGTTATGGCATTGTCGTTTTTATAGTCCACTTCGTTTTCGGTTTGCGGGTCGTAGCCATAAA
The DNA here is from genome assembly GCA_964653155.1 of uncultured Flavobacteriaceae bacterium. GTDB lineage: Bacteria > Bacteroidota > Bacteroidia > Flavobacteriales > Flavobacteriaceae > Flavisericum. The sequence continues at coordinate 5,687 of CAZZDI010000137.1, forward strand.
GCGGGTGTTCAATGGTTGAAGCGCGCAGCGTTGTTGCCACTGGGCCATCTACATCGCAACTAATATCGGCCACTACTTTAATGTTGAAATCGGGCAACTTCACATCGTTTCGGGTGTACAAATACGGAGCGCCTTCACCGTAAAAATGTCCGGCAATATAAAAATCGGCTGCTTTGGCAAAGCGTATAAAGTTCGATTCGTACTGCTCCGGGTGATTAAAAAAATCGAAAACATCGGTTACTTGTTTACCATCCTTTCGTTTGTTATAATCCAACACATCGATTTTGCAGTACACCGGTTCGGCAAAACGTTCATTTAAAAATTCATCGACAGCAACCGATTTTATGCCCATAGCGTCTAGCATTTCCTGTGCGCCATTTGCTACTTTTCCGCTACCTGTTAGCAGTATTTTTATATTGGGCACTTCAATGTTTTTCAATTTGGCAATTAATGCCGCCTGGTTGGGCAACGGCCCTGCTTTGGGCAACTCCCACGAATTGTACTTTAAACCCCAAGCCCGAAATCCGTTATAAGTCCCAACAATGCCCGCATAACGTCCAAAACCAATCAATCGGAAACCATCTTTGTTTACAATGGTTTCGTGATCGTAAAGTTCGATGTTTTTTTCTAAAATGGCTTTTAGCAACTTTCGGTTATAGGGTTGCTTTTTTATGGTATGCGAAAAGAAAAAGTATTTTTTATTGGGAATAAGCGCCTCAATGGGCACTTCCTTTACCCCAATCATAACGTCGCAATCGGATACGTTTTGGGCGACCTCGAAACCTGCCGCGCGATATTCATCGTCTGCAAACACACGAATACCTGAAGTCTCTACTATAAATTCGGCTTCAGGAAATTTTGTTTTGGCTTCCTTTAATTTTGATGGCGAAAACACCACCCGGCGGTCGGGCGGATTTTTACGTTCTTTTATAATAGCAAATTTCATTTCTCTATTTTTTTCGTTCGCTCAGCATTAACATTTAAGCGCTTTAAGCACCTAAAATTGGCAAATGCTTTATTTTGTGATATGTTAAGGCTAATTGAATACAGTGTTTTAATTCGTTTTCGGGAATTTTTTCATCCAGTTTGAACACAATCGCCCGATGGCCTTCAAAAGTAAATGTGTTTTTATAAATGGTTTTGAATGTTGGTACCAATCTGGACGTACATTGAAAATACATGGCATATTGGTTGGGGCTTTTCGCTTTCCAATCCATACGCAAAGTACTGCCGTGTTTGGCAACATAACTGGGCTCGCCCCATTTTAGGGTTTCTTCGAGTTTTTCAATTCCTTCAATTTCTGATGCGGTTTTTATCACCAACTCACGTAAACAAAGCATTTGTTGGCTTACCGATTTGGGATATTTTTTAAAAATGCTTTCTACTTTGGGGTGACTGACAATTTGCATATAATTTGAGAATGGAATAATATTTGCTCTAATTTAACGGGATTTAAAATGATTTACAAACTTTTTGATACCTTTGCTGCCCGCGTTAAGGATTGAAGCGATATCCTTTTGTTTTTGGCAAAAGATTTAGCGAAAAGCCTGACCCAATAGGGTAACGCCAAAATTACTTTTTAATTGGGGTCGACTGGTTTTGACAGCGAGATTAATTAAACGGTAAGCACGTCGTGTAATGGTTTTGAAACACGTAAAAGGCCAAACCAAATTTTAAACGGCGAGAATAACTACGCTTTAGCTGCGTAATCTGAATTATAGTAGGATTGGCCTAGGTACACAAGGTGTACAAGCTAAATGTCTCCAGAAAGCCT
>CAZZDI010000138.1:0-7378 GCA_964653155.1 uncultured Flavobacteriaceae bacterium
AAAAAAATATTAGATAATTTGTAAAATTATCGTCATTCTGAACTGTCACACTGAGCGCAGTCGAAGTGTTGTTTCAGAATCTCAACAAATTAAGTGATAAGATGCTGAAACTAGTTCAGCATCGCAAAATTAATATAAAAACGCTTGCCAGCTCCCCTCCTTTGGAGGGGTTAGGGGAGGCTTCAGTCCAATGGAAAAACTATCCATAGTAAAAATAGGAGGAAACATCATTGAGGATGAAAATGCATTAAATGCCTTTTTAAAATTGTTTTCAAATTTAGAAGGGAAGAAAATTTTGGTGCACGGTGGCGGCAAACGTGCCACGCATATCGCATCAAAATTGGGCATAGAATCACAAATGGTGAATGGCCGCCGAATTACCGATGCTGAAACTTTAGAGGTAATAACCATGGTTTACGGAGGTTTGGTGAATAAAAATGTGGTCGCCAAACTGCAGGCATTAAACACCAATGCCATTGGTTTGACCGGTGCCGATATCAATAGTATCAAATCGGTAAAACGCCCTGTAAAGGAAGTCGATTTCGGTTTTGTGGGCGATGTGGAAAGTGTATCGTATCAGTCGATAGATAAATTGATTCAGGCTGATTTTACACCCGTTTTTTGTGCCATTACTCACGACGGCAATGGGCAATTGCTCAATACCAATGCCGATACCATTACCTCGCAAGTCGCGGTTGGCATGAGTAAATTGTATGAAACATCCATATATTATTGTTTCGAACTCAATGGCGTTTTAAAAGATATCAATGATAAAAATTCGGTAATCAAGCACATCGATTCTAAAATTTACAAAGAACTTTTGGAGCAAGGTATTATTGCCGATGGCATGCTTCCGAAACTTGAAAATTGTTTCGATGCATTAAATAATGGTGTTAAAAACATCAATATGGGGAATACCTCGATGTTGACTAAAACCGATACCAATTTTACAACCATAACTTTATAATATGGCGCTACAGGAATTAACCCAAAAGGCCATTGCGCTTTTAAAAAAACTGATTGGAACGCAGTCGTTTTCTTCTGAAGAAGACGCAACTGCGACACATATTGAAGATTGGTTTAAACAGTTCAATATCGACTACACGCGTACCAAAAATAACGTTTGGGCCGTCAACAAACATTTTGATGAGAGTAAACCAACACTGTTGCTAAATTCGCATCACGATACCGTAAAACCGAACAGTGCCTACACCAAAGATCCGTTCAAAGCTATTGTTGAAGATGGCAAATTGTACGGTTTGGGCAGTAACGATGCCGGTGGCTGTTTGGTGTCGTTAATCGCCACGTTTACGCATTTTTACAATCAAAAAGATTTAAAATACAATTTGGTTTTGGTCGCTTCTGCGGAAGAAGAAAGCAGTGGCCCTAACGGGCTCAACAGCATGTTGCCCATCATCCCAAAAGTGGATGTAGCCATAGTAGGCGAGCCGACACTGATGAATTTGGCGGTGGCCGAAAAAGGTCTCGTGGTTTTTGATGCCGTGGTGGAAGGCACCCCAAGCCACGCCGCGCATCCCAACGATAATAACGCCATTTATAATACGATTGAGGTGCTTCAGTGGTTTAAAGATTTTAAATTCGAAAAAAGCACCAAAGCCTTGGGAGATGTTAAAATGACGGTAACCCAAATCAATGCGGGGTCGCAGCACAACGTCGTTCCGGGGCATGTCGATTTGGTAATCGATGTTCGGGTAAATGATGCTTATAGCAATGCCGAAATTGCCGAAATATTACAAACAAAATCGCCGTGTACAAAAATCACACCGCGTAGTTTACGATTAAACTCGTCGTCTATTCCAATGGAACACGATTTGGTAAAAGCGGGAATGGCCATGGGCAGAAGTACTTACGGATCACCAACTTTGTCTGATCAAGCGGTACTGAAATGCCCAAGTTTAAAACTGGGGCCTGGCGATAGTACGCGTTCGCATTCGGCAGACGAGTTTATTTATATCAACGAAATAGAGCAAGGCATTAAAATATATGTTGAATTGTTGAATCGTGTAATCGTGTAACGTCATAGCGAGGAGCAGAGCGACGTGGCTATCTATTCAAAAGAGAAAAGATTGCATACTTCGTTCGAAATGATAATAAGAATGGTTGTCACCCTGAGCGCAGTCGATAGCTATCGGGACGAAGGGCTAAAAAAAAACTAAAGAATTAAAAGATTCCCGTCTTCACGGGAATGACAAAAACATAATAAATGAAACTCTGGGACAAAGGTATATCCATCGATAAAAAAATAGAACAATTCACGGTTGGTAACGATCGCGAAATCGATATCCATATTGCGAAATACGATGTAACCGCATCTAAAGCACATGCTAAAATGTTACATAAAATAGGCATTTTAAGCACCATTGAATTGGAACAGCTTTTAGGCGGACTGCAAGTTTTGGAAAATGAAATTGAAGCTGGCGAATTTGTTATCGACCAGCAGTTTGAAGATGTGCATTCCAAAATTGAGTACGAACTCACCGTAAATTTGGGCGATGTTGGAAAAAAAATACACACGGCCCGCTCCAGAAACGATCAAGTTTTAGTGGCGCTTCATTTGTATTACAAAGAAAATTTAGCTTTGGTAAAAAGAAAAACCAAAACGCTTTTCAATACACTTTTAGACCAAGCTGAAAATTATAAAGATAAAGTGCTGCCGGGTTATACACACCTGCAAGTGGCCATGCCATCGTCTTTCGGGTTATGGTTTTCGGCCTATGCCGAGTTGATGGTCGATGATGTGTTTTTAATTGATGCCGCCATAAAAACCGTGGATCAAAATCCATTGGGTTCCGCAGCGGGTTACGGAAGTTCATTCCCTATCGATAGGGAGTTCACTACAAAGGAAATGGACTTTGCCACACTAAAATACAATGTGGTAGCTGCACAAATGGGACGCGGTAAAAACGAACGAACTATTTCGGCTGCTTTAGGAAGTTTGGCTAATACCATGGCGCGATTTGCCATGGACGTTTGCTTGTATATGAGCCAAAATTTCGGATTCATTTCGTTTCCTGATGAACTGACTACGGGAAGCAGCATCATGCCGCATAAAAAGAATCCCGATGTTTTTGAACTGATCCGAGGGAAATGCAACAAAATACAAGCGCTTCAAAGCGAAATGGTTTTAATTACCAATAACCTACCTAGCGGTTACCACCGCGATTTCCAATTGCTTAAAGAAAACATGATTGCTGCTTTTGAGGAAATAAAGGATATTTTGGATATTTTCAATTATTCCATCCAGCAAATTATTGTAAAGGATGTCGATATCAACAGCGATTTGTACAAATATTTGTTTACGGTTGATAATATCAACACTTTGGTGGTTGAAGGCCAAACCTTCCGTGAGGCTTACCAAAAAATTGGCGGGCAAGTTCAAGATGGAACCTATGTGCCAGATACTTCCAAAAAACACACGCACGCGGGCAGTATCCATAATTTGTGTTTAGATAAAATTAGGGCTAAGTTTCCCAATTAATATCTTTTTGGATTAAAATATGAACTCAGGTTTTTTTTGTGAAGCCTGAGTTTTTTGTTTTTTTTAAATAAAAATGTAATCGATTGCTTTTTGTGTTTTGAATGTATATTTTTGGTTTTTTATTTTATAAACAATTTTTAAACTAAACGATGAAGCAACCAAGCAGACCGTCCGAATTATTGCATTTTCAAAAAACAATCTCGCTTTCAAAATCTTTTTTACTTAGCGGAATATTTGGTTTCCTTTTTAGCAATGCTACATTTTTTGCCCAAGAATCAAAAATAGATTTGTCTTATTTGGATTCGAATTTGTCTTTTGAAGAACGTGCAGAAAACTTGCTTCAGCAAATGACTTTAAAGGAAAAAGTGAGCCAGCTTTTAAATGATTCAGAAGGAATTCCAAGGTTGCAAATTCCAAAGTACAACTGGTGGAACGAGTGTTTGCACGGTGTGGCCCGAGCGGGTTATGCCACGGTATTCCCGCAGTCCATTTCAATAGCGGCCTCCTTTAACCGCGATTTGATGAAAGAAGTAGGAACGGTAATTTCAGATGAAGCCAGAGCCAAACACCACGAGTTTGTTAGAAACGGAAAACGGGGGATTTATACCGGACTTGATTTTTGGTCGCCCAACATCAATATTTTTAGAGACCCACGTTGGGGAAGGGGCCACGAAACCTATGGCGAAGACCCCTATTTAACAGGAGAATTAGCTTCGCAGTTTATTATGGGGCTGCAAGGCGACCATCCAAAATATTTAAAAACCATTGCCACGTCCAAACATTTTGCCGTGCACTCGGGGCCTGAAGCCTTGCGCCATACTTTTGATGTGGATGTAAGCGACAGAGATCTTTACGAAACCTATTTGCCTGCCTTTAGAAAAACGGTAAAAGACGCCAAAGTGTATTCCATTATGGGTGCGTACAACCGGTTTAGAGGGGAGTCCTGTAGTGGGCACGATTTTCTTTTGAATAAATTATTGCGAGACGATTGGGGCTTTGATGGTTATGTAGTGTCCGATTGTGGAGCAATTCGCGATATCCATACAGGGCACCATTTAGCAAGCACCAAGGCAGAAGCTTCTGCCATTGGAATAAAAGGTGGTTGCGACTTAAATTGTGGAAGTTATTACCATTCGTTGGTCGATGCCGTAAATCAAGACTTGGTTTCCGAAGAGGTTATCAATACCGCCGTAAAGCGCGTGCTCATTGCCCGTTTTAAATTGGGTATGTTCGATGATGCAAATGAAGTGCCTTTTGCCAAAATACCGTTTGGTTTGGTGTGTTCTGATGCTCACAATACCTTAGCGCGAAAAGCGGCACAGGAAAGCATTATTTTGATGAAAAATAATGGAGGAACACTTCCGTTGTCAAAATCAAAAATCAAAAAAATAGCCGTTATTGGCCCTAATGCCGATAATTGGGAATCGTTGTTAGGAAACTACCATGGCACGCCAAAAGACCCCGTAACCTTTTTAAAAGGCATAAAAAATAAAGTGCAGCCACAGGTTGAAGTCTTGTTTGCTGAAGGCTGTCATTTGTCTGACGAGGCAACCAATTTAAAGCCCATTCCATCTACTTTTTTCCAAACAAAAGATGGAAGGCAAGGCTTGGAAGCATCATATTTCAATAATGTAAATTACGAAGGAACTCCTGTTTTAAGACGAATTGACGATAATATCGATTTTTCATGGCAAAACGATATGATTTCAAAAGAACTCGATGACAATTTCTCGGTACGTTGGGAAGGTGTTTTGGTGCCGCCAACCGATGGTGAATACGAATTGGGACTGTTGTCAAAACGCGGAATGACCGTTTTTATTGAAGGAAAAGAAATTACCAATGGAAAAGGCTCGGCACACCACCCCAAATATGCCACCGAAAAAATTCAGTTAAAAGCAGGAAAAAAATACCCGATTAAAGTAGAGTATTTTAGTGATGAAACCAATGCATTGGCTCAAGTGTTGTGGACAATGCCAGAGAACGATAAAATATCTGAAGCAGTAAAAATTGCAAATGAAGCCGATGTAACCGTAGTTGTTTTAGGCTTGTCGCAACGTTTGGAAGGCGAGGGTGGCGATAAAAAAGACATCGCATTGCCAGAACAACAAACCGAATTGCTGAAGGCGGTTAAAGCTACGGGAAAACCGGTAATTTTGGTAATCAACGCCGGTAGTGCATTGGCAATTAACTGGGCAAAAGAAAATGTAGAGGCTATTTTAAATGTGGGCTACCCCGGCGAGGAAGGTGGAAACGCGTTGGCCGATGTGATTTTTGGAGATTATAACCCGGCCGGAAGGCTGCCTATAACCTACTATGAATCATTGAGCGATTTGCCGCCTTTTGAAGATTATAACATGAAAGAGCGCACTTATCGCTATTTTACAGGAAAACCTTTGTATCCTTTTGGCTATGGTTTGAGCTATACAAAATTCGAGTATTCCGATTTAAAATTGCCCAAACAAATAAAAGCAGGAGAACAGGTTGAAGTTTCTGTAAAAGTAACCAATGTGGGCCAAATTGCCGGAGATGAAGTGGTACAGTTGTACTTAACAGATACAAAAGCTTCAACACCACGCCCCATCCATCAATTGGAAGGTTTTGAAAAAGTTCATTTAAAGAAAGGTGAAAGTAAAACCGTAAACTTTAAACTTTCGGCCAGACAACTTTCATTAATCAATAAACAAACAAAACGAGTGGTTGAATCGGGGCAGTTTAAGGTTTACGTTGGTGGCGAGCAACCAGGCTTTTCTGGAGATATAAAATCTGAAACTACTCAGGTGGTTAGCGGAACATTCAACGTAAAAGGAAACATCGAAATTCAAGGATTGTAATCGAGGCCATTGGGCAAAGGAAGTAATGCCCAGATAAATTGGTAAATCTGGATAAAAGCCCAGCATTACAAAATGTTTTGGAATGAACAGAAGGAGAATTTTTTCAGTAGCGCTTATCGGGCTTTTTATATTAGTCGCGGCTTGTAAAAGTGCCCAGCAAACAGAAAATAAATGGCATCACTTAATTGATGCAGATTTAAGTCAATGGGATACATTTATTGGGGTGCCGCACCATTCGGTAGAATTGGAAGGCTTTAAAAAAGGCGATGGTAAAAACGGCACGCCCATAGGTTTGGATAACGATCCGCTAAATGTGTTTTCAGTAATTGAATTCGATGGCGAACAGGTGTTAAAAGTAACCGGGGAAGTTTACGGCGGATTAAGTACCAAAAACGAATTTGAAAATTACCATTTAAGTTTAGAGTTTAAATGGGGAACCAAAAAATACGAACCCCGTTTGGAGGATAAGCGCGATAGCGGTATTTTGTACCATGCTCAAGAACCTCACGGACAGTTTTGGAACGTTTGGATGAAATCGTTGGAAATGCAAGTACAGGAAGGCGATTGTGGTGATTTTTTTGCATTGGCCGGAACGGGAATAGATGTTAAGTCTGTTGAAAAATTGGAAGACGGAAAAGCATATCGTTTTTATAGTCCGAATGGTGCGTCAAAACATTTTAAAAGTGGAGGCGACTCCAGATGCAGACGTATTAATGATTTTGAAAAGCCTAATGGTGAATGGAATAAATTGGAGTTGGTTTGCGTTGCAAACAAAGCCTACCATATTGTAAACGGAACGGTAGTTATGGTTTTGGAAAACCCGGTGGTGTATGATGAAAATGGAAACTCAAATCCGTTGATCAAGGGAAAAATTCAATTGCAAAGCGAAGGTGCCGAATTGTATTATAAAAACATAAAAATTAAACCTGTAAAAGCCTTGCCAAAGATTTTTGAAAAGCAAATTGATTAAAAAGTTGTTGCAGTCATGTCGACCTTGTGAGACATAACATAACAGTGGCTCTCCAAGCATTCTGCGATTTCTCACATG
>CAZZDI010000139.1:0-7378 GCA_964653155.1 uncultured Flavobacteriaceae bacterium
AGAATCGTTTTCAGCCGATTTTAAGAATGCCGAAGACTTAGAAAAAATAAAGATACTGATTAAAAAAGCCGATGTGGTAATGCATAATTTCCGTCCGGGTGTGATGGAACGCGTAGGGCTAAGTTACGCCGATGTAAAAACACTTAACCCTAAAGTAGTTTATGCCGAAATTTCGGGTTACGGTAAGCATCCCGATTTGGTCGATAAGCCCGGGCAAGATTTATTGTTACAGTCCCTAACCGCATTGACCTGGCTTACCGGAAACCAAAACGATGGGCCGGTACCCATGGGCTTGTCCATTGTCGATATGTTGGCCGGGGCACATTTGGCGCAGGGTATTTTAGCGGCACTGTACCGAAAAACGGTAAAAAATACCGGGGCTTTGGTGCAGGTGAGTATGCTCGATTCGGCCATCGATTTTCAGTTTGAAACCATCACCACATTTTTTAACGACGGCGGCGCACTTCCGGTAAGGACAAAAAGCAATAATGCACACGCTTATTTGGGTGCGCCTTACGGCATTTATAAAACGAAAGATGGCTTTTTGGCATTGGCGATGGGATCAATTCCTGTTTTGGCCGAACTGCTAAAGTGCGATGAATTGCTTAAATTCCCTGAAAATAAGTTCGAGCTTAGGGATAAAATAAAAACAGTTTTGGCCAAGCACCTAAAAACGCAATCAACCAATTTTTGGTTGAATGTTTTAGAACCTGCCGATATTTGGTGTGCTAAGGTTTTAAACTACCAAGAGCTTTTTGAGGAAGAAGGTTTTAAGGTGTTGGATTTTGTACAAAACGTTACCATGGGCGATGGGTATTCATATAATACCACCCGATGCCCCATAACCATTGATGGCAAACGTTTTACTGCACCAAAAGGGTCTCCAAAATTGGGAGAACACAATGAGAAAATTTTAACAGAATTAATAAACTAACCATGGGGAAATTTAGAATTGCAGTCAGGAAATTTGGACCTTTTGAAAGTGCTTTGGAAAAATTGTGGGATGCCTTTTGTGCTAAAAACAATGTAAACATTGAAGTAGAAATGGTGCCCATGGAGCTTCATGATTTGTATGAAGAAACCATAACCCAAAAAGGACTCCAAAATGGCGATTGGGATATTGCACACATTAGCACCGATTGGATTTTGGATGCCGCCAATGCCAATGCCGTTGAAAATTTGTCGCCATTAATAGCACAAGACCCTCCTCAAGATTTCCCGAATGGTTGGCACAATTCGTTGTTGCATTTGCAAGAATTGAACGATTCTGTTTATGGGTTGCCGTTTCACGATGGCCCCGAATGTTTGATTTATAGAAAAGACCTTTTTGAAAACCCTTCCGAAAAGGAAAATTTCAAAAAACAATACGGTTACGATTTGTTGCCTCCAAAAACGTGGAAACAATTCACCGAGATAGCCGAATTTTTTAACAGGCCTGAACAAAATTTGTACGGTTGTGTTTTTGCAAATTATCCCGATGCGCATAATATGGTTTTCGATTTCAGTCTGCATTTATGGACGCGAGGCGGTTCGTTGTTAAATTCAGGAAACCAAATAAACATCAACACTCCTGAAGCGGTCAAGGCTTTGGATTTTTATAGAAGTATTGTTAAAAATGAAAAAACGACCCACCCAGGATCTGAAGATTTTGGTTCGGTTGAAGCAGGCATGGCTTTTGCCCAAGGCGAAGCAGCGATGACCATCAATTGGTTTGGTTTTGCATCGATGTGCGAGGTTATCGAAGCTTCAAAGGTGAAGGGTTCGGTTGATATTGCCGAGCTGCCGCACGACCAAAATTGTTCATCAGCCTCGTTGAATGTGTATTGGTTGTACACCATCGGTTCGGGGAGTAAAAACAAAAGTTTGGCCTACAATTTTTTAAAGTTTGCCACCACGCCCGAAAGTGATAAACTGCTTACTGTTGAAGGTGGGATTGGTTGCCGTAAATCCACTTGGAACGATCCTGAAATCAACAAAACCATTCCGTATTACCACAAGTTGGGCATGTTGCACGAAAACGCTTTAACGTTGCCACAAACACCTGTTTGGCCTAAAGTGGCCGAACTTATTGATGGCATGGTACTGCAGGCTATAAGCAGCCATGTGCCTTCAGAATTATTGCTTAAAACCACACAAAACAATATTCAGGAAATTTTTGAATACAAACCTCTGTTGCCCGAAACCGAACAGCCCATCATCATCATTGGGGCGAGCGGTATTGTGAAAGATGCCCATTTGCCGGCATATAAAATGGCCGGGTTTAAAGTATATGGTATTACGAACAGGACCATTGCCAAAGCCCATAAAATGGCCGAAGAGCATGATATTCCGCGTGTTTTCAGTAGCGTGGCCGATGCCGTAAAAAATGCCCCAAACAATGCCGTTTACGATATTACGGTATTGCCAGACCAGTATGTTGACATTTTAGAGCAATTGCCCAACGGTGCTGCGGTGCTTATCCAAAAACCAATGGGTAACGATTACAAACAGGCCCAGGAAATTGTTGAGGTTTGCGAACGAAAAAATTTGGTGGCGGCCATTAATTTTCAGTTGCGTTTTGCCGCGTTTGTAAGTGCGGCAAGAAATATGATTGACCGCGGGTTGATTGGCGATTTGTACGATATGGAATTTAAGGTTACGGTAAAAACCCCATGGGAATTGTTTCCGGTAATCAAACAACATCCGCGTTTGGAAATCCTGTTCCATAGTGTGCATTATATCGACTGCGTCCGTTCATTTTTGGGGAATCCAAAGCGGGTAATGGCGCGAACTTGGAACCATCCAAAAAAAGATTTATCGTCCTGTCGTTCTACCATAATCATGGATTACGATGAACACATCAGCGTAAAAATAAACACCAATCACGATCATGATTTTGGAACCGATAACCAAGAAAGTTATATAAAATGGGAAGGCACAAAAGGAGCCATAAAAGCTAAAATGGGACTGTTGATGAATTACCCCGATGGTTTGCCCGATAGTTTCCAATACATCATTACCGAAGAAGGAAAGGAGCCCGAGTGGAAAACCCACAATTTGGAGGGCTCATGGTTTCCCGAAGCTTTTATCGGTACCATGTCCAACCTTATGCGTTTTAAGGAAGGCACGGACAAAGTACTGCATACCAGCGTCCAGGACGTTTTGGGCACCATGAAAGTGGTCGAAGCTTGTTACGAAAGCAACAAAAACGGCGGTGTTCCATTCAACCAAATAGATTAAATATGGCTAAGGCGTTCATTTTTGGCGATGCAAAATACCTCTGCGCCTTTGCGCCTTTGCGAGATAAAATTTTTAAACCAGTCAAAACATAAAAAATAAACCCATGTATTTCAAATCCATATTTTTCGAAGATTACAAATTAAACGATAAACGCGTCACTTTAGGACGAACCATAACCGAAACCGACTTTGTGGTGCATGCAGGCCACACCGGCGATTTTTTTCCACATCACATGGACGAGGAGTGGTGCAAAACACAGCCTTTCGGACAGCGTATTGCTCACGGTACCATGATTTTCAGTATTGGCATCGGCTTAACCGCATCCGAAATCAACCCCGAAGCTTTTTCAAAAGGTTACGACCGCATGCGATTTGTAAAACCGGTTCATATCGGTGATACCATTCATTCAGAAATTACCATTTCCGAAAAAGCAGACGCCAAACGTCCCGAAATGGGAACCGTAACCGAGCATGTCGAAATTATTAATCAAAAAGGCGAAGTAGTGCTAGTATGCGATCATTTATTGTTGGTAAAACGAAAATCTTAAACCCTAACATTAATAACTAAAAGTAAAGTAAAATGAGTGCACCCAATTCAATATTAGGTACCGTTCTTCATGCTATTGGAGGTATTTCTGCATCAACCTGCTATTTGCCCAGTACCAAAACAAAAGGTTGGTCTTGGAACACCTATTGGTTAACCCAGTCGCTTTTTGCGTGGTTTGTGGTTCCGTTGGCTTTGGCTTGGATAACCGTACCCAATTTCTTTTCCATAATAGCCAATGCCCCTTCAAAACCCTTTTGGATGGCCTTTTTATTGGGAGCGGTTTACGGTTTTGGGGGCATGTCGTTTGGCAAGGCCATTTACCATATAGGGTATTCCTTAACTTATACTTTGGCCATTGGTATTTCGGCGGTAGTAGGCACCATTATGCCGCTTGTTGTTTTTGGGGGCATAGACGATTTTTTTACAAAACCAGGGGGCACTATTGTGCTTTTGGGTATGATTTTATCCATTATTGGAGTCGCTATTTGTGGTTGGGCAGGATTTAAAAAAGAAAAGGATCTCGATGCCGAAAAACTAAACAAATCGGGTTTTAATATGATGTTGGGCTTGGGACTTACCATTGTAGCTGGTGTGCTTTCAGGGGTTTTCAATTTGTCGTTGGAATACGGTCAACCCATTGCAGATATGGCTGCCGAAAATGGCGCCGGGCACTTTGAAGGCAATGCCAAATTAATCATATCTACCTTTGGGTGTTTTGTGGTCAATTTTATTTGGTACATAATAGTAGGCCTTAAACAAAACACTTTAAAAGAGTTTGTGCCCAATAAAGAAGAACAGGTTCAAGTAAAAAACAGACTTTTTAAAAACTGGATGCTATCAGCTTTAACAGGTACTTTGTGGTGCATGCAATTCTTTTTTTACGGATTGGGCCATGTAAAAATGGGTGATTACCAGTTTGCAAGCTGGGTACTCCATATGTCTATGCTCATTTTTTTCAGTTACATTGTTGGGGTAATTATGAAGGAATGGAAAAACGTTAAAAAAGGTACCTATACGGTTTTAATTATCGGTCTGGTTATTTTAATCCTATCGTTTTGTGTAACAAGTTATGGTAGTTATTAATAAGGGCCATTTAAACTTTTTACCATTGTAACAGTCATAATTAACAGCATTTTATTTGAACACTTTTAATTTTATGATATATTTGTGTAATCGATTGCATTTTATATGGGGAAGTTTGCCGCTAAAATAATTATCGCCTCACTATTTTTCAGCTTTTTCGTAGCTTGTAAAAATAAAGTGGACAATACAGGTGATATTGTGCAATGGCAGTTATCTGATTTTTTAGATCACAAGTCCGACCAAGTCGAAATTAATGGTAATCCTCAAATAGTAAGTTCTCCCTACGGAAAAGCAGTTTACTTTGATGGTGTTGATGATGCTATTTTTTTGAATGAAAATCCTTTGGAAACTTTTAAGGAATTCACCATAGAGATGATTTTTAACCCTGCAGATGATGGCAATTTTGAACAACGAATGGTCCACATGGGCGAAGTATCTAACGACCGCATGTTGCTCGAATTGCGAGCAAAGCATGGCCAATGGTATTTTGATGGTTTTTCGGCTTCAAAAGGCAATAAACGCGCTTTAATCGATTCTACTTTAACACATCCATTGGGTGCATGGCACCACGTAGCTTTTTCGGTAACGTCTAATAGCTTAACAACCTATGTTAACGGAAAAAAGGAATTGCACGAAAATTACACGTTTCAGCCCATTGAAACCGGAAAAACATCGTTGGGCGTTCGGTTAAATAAACGCTCATGGTTTAAGGGGAGCATTTACAAAGTGAAAATAACTCCAAAGAAAATAACCCCCATAGATTTTATGGAATTTTAACCGTGTTATATATGAAACGTATTTTCCATAGTTCACTTACTTTAATATTTCTATTGGGATTAAAATCCAAAGCTCAGGAAGTGCCACAAAGCGATCAGGTTGTAAAAGCCATGCTTAGCGCTACAGAATTTATGGTTGAAAAAGTAAGTTACAACGGTGGGTACGTTTGGTATTATATGCCCGATTTTTCAAGGCAATGGGGCGAAATGGAAGCTTATAAAACCATGGTTTGGTTACAGCATCCGGGAACCATTAGTATGGGCCATGTGTTTTTGGAGGCTTACAGGGCTACCAAAAATGAATATTATTACACCGCTGCCGAAAAAGCAGCGAGAGCCATTATCTGGGGGCAAAGCTATGAAGGCGGTTGGAATTATATGATTGATTTTGCCGGCGATCTTTCTCTAAAAAAATGGTACAGCACCATAGGAAAAAACGGTTGGCGTTTGGAAGAGTTCCAACATTATTATGGGAATTCTACTTTTGATGATGATGTTACCAGTGACGCTGCACGCTTTTTAATGCGGATGTATCTCGAAAAAATGGATCCAGTTTACAAACCCGCTTTAGATAAAGCCATCAACTTTATTTTAAAAAGTCAGTACCCCAATGGAGGGTGGCCGCAGCGTTATCCTTTGCGAAGCGGTTTTGAAAAACACGGATTTCCCGATTACACAGCGTTTTACACCTTTAATGATGATGTAATTTGGGAAAACATCAATTTTTTGATGCAATGCTATTTGGTATTGGGGCAAGAACGTTTTTTAGAACCTATTTACAAGGGCATGGAGTTTTACAGGATTTCGCAGGACAGTTGTGGAGCCTGGGGACAACAAATTAACATGCAAATGAAAGCAGCCAGTGCACGAACTTATGAACCCGCAGCTTTTTTGCCTGGCGCAACCTGCGAAAACGCTATGCTCCTCATTCGGTTTTATAAATTAACGGGCGATAAAAAATTCCTTGAAGGTATTCCGAAGGCCATAAAATGGCTGGAAGCGAGTAAGCTTCCAAAAGAAAAACAAGAAGGGCACAGAACACATCCCACTTTTGTAGATGCCATAACCCATAAACCCATTTACGTACACAGAAAGGGATCGAATGTTAAATTCGGACGGTATTATGTTGATGAAGATGACAAAAACCTACTTTCACATTATTATGGTAAAGCCTATGTGCGTTTGGATGAATTGAAAGATGAATACAAAAAAGCCTTAAACCTCTCAAAAAAAGAACTTATTGATAATTCGCCTTTTACGCCCAAAAGTTTTAATTTAGAAGGAACGCCCCAAAAATATTATGATTTAAATAGGCAGGCTTCCAATTTTAGGGTCGACGCATCAAGAGTAATAGAGGTTGTTAATCAACTTGACGATAAAGGCAGATGGCTCACCACTCGCGCTTATATAAGCAACCCCTATATTGGCGACGGAACAAAAACAGAACCAACAGACCAATACGCAACCACCCAGGTAGGTGATGAAACAGATACCTCGCCTTATCCCAATGAAACAGATCAAGAATACATATCAACAGGAACTTATATAAGAAACATGAAACTGTTGATCAATTATATTAAATCAAATTAAAAATAAGTAAAACAATTATTGCAATGAAAAAAAATGATGTCCCACAATTTTCAAGAAAAAGGCTGTTCAGTCCTTTTCTGTGTTTGGTGTTAACCTTTTTGTCTGCTAGTGTTTTTGGGGTTTTTGCCCAAAACCCAGTAGTTAAAATGGATTTTGACCAAGCA
>CAZZDI010000140.1:0-4999 GCA_964653155.1 uncultured Flavobacteriaceae bacterium
GATGCTCAGCACAGGCGTTCAGAATGAACAAACAATTACATTATGTCAAACTATTTAGATTTAGCTATATAAATAATTGTCCGCAATCAATAGTTGAAAAATATTACAAAATTAAAATAGTATAAAAAAGAGGCGGTTTAAAAAGTAAGGTCGTCATTCAGAACAAAGTAAAGGAATCTATTAAAACCAAGTTAATGATGATTAAGATTCTTTCACTTCGACTGCGCTCAGTGCAATCTGCTTCCTCGCTATGAACGTTTATAATTACTTTTTAAACCGCCTCTTCAGCTTTATAAATTGGGATTTGAAGCCCAAACGCCTTTTTAATGGTATCAACGTAATCCAGTTTTTCCCAGGTAAACAGTTCCACATCCAGGGTGATGGTTTCTCCGTTAGGTTGTGAAAAGGTTTTGGTAACGGTTTCGTTGGTGCGCCCCATGTGGCCGTAAGCAGCGGTTTCGCTGTATATGGGCGAACGCAGTTTTAAACGTTCTTCAATGGCAAACGGACGCATATCGAAAATTTCAGATACTTTTTTGGCAATCTCACCATTGTTCAAATCCACCTTGCCAGTGCCGAAAGTATCAATAAAAATCCCCATAGGTTCTACCACGCCAATAGCGTAGCTTACCTGCACCAAAACTTCGTCGGCCACACCAGCAGCTACCAAGTTTTTGGCAATGTGTCGCGTGGCGTAAGCCGCACTTCTATCCACTTTACTGGGGTCTTTTCCAGAAAATGCACCACCGCCGTGTGCGCCTTTTCCGCCGTAAGTGTCCACAATAATTTTACGTCCGGTTAATCCGGTATCGCCATGTGGGCCGCCAATTACGAATTTCCCCGTAGGGTTGATGTGGTATTTTATATGGTCGTTAAACAGTTTTTGAATGCTTTCGGGCAACTTGGCTACCACACGCGGAATTAAAATCTCCACAATGTCTTTTCTAATTTTTGCCAACATGGTGTCGTCGTCGGCAAAATCGTCGTGTTGTGTAGAAACCACAATGGCATCGATGCGCTGTGGCACGTTGTCGTCACTATATTCAATAGTTACCTGACTTTTGCTATCGGGACGTAAATACGTAATGTCCTTATTTTCGCGACGCAACGCCGAAAGTTCCCTTAAGATCTTGTGCGACAAATCTAAAGCCAGTGGCATGTAGTTTTCGGTTTCGTTGGTGGCGTAGCCAAACATCATCCCTTGGTCGCCTGCACCTTGCTCTTCCTTGTTGCCGCGGTCAACGCCTTGGTTAATGTCTTCCGATTGCTCGTGGATGGCCGAAAACACTCCGCACGAATTGCCATCAAACATGTATTCGCCCT
Source organism: uncultured Flavobacteriaceae bacterium (assembly GCA_964653155.1). GTDB lineage: Bacteria > Bacteroidota > Bacteroidia > Flavobacteriales > Flavobacteriaceae > Flavisericum. Next base: position 1,324 of record CAZZDI010000140.1, read on the forward strand.
TTGTATAGCCAATACTGTTAATGGTGTCTCTTGCTATTTTCTGTACATCTAAATAGGTGGTCGATTTAACCTCGCCGGCAAGCACTACTTGTCCTGTTGTTACTAGGGTTTCGCAAGCTACTTTCGAGTTGGTATCGAAAGCCAGAAAGTTGTCGATTAACGCATCGCTAATTTGATCTGCTACTTTGTCTGGATGCCCTTCGGAAACACTTTCTGAAGTAAATAAATAAGCCATAATAATATATTTTATTGCAAGATTTGACGGAAAACGTCGAAGGAAGTTTGCACTGCCTTTAGCATTTTTAATTTATGCTGAACTTGTTTCGGTATCTTTTCAAGGAAACCGAACATTTCAACATAAAAAGAGGTTGCAATCAGTCAAATCTTTCCTCTTGTTGTTTGATCTTGCAAAATTAAGAAAATAAAGCAGAATGCTAGTTAAAATTATCCTTAAAAGCTTGGGTTCAATTTTTTCAGGATTTTTTTTAAAAAAATTGGCTATTACATTTTATTTGTAAATATTTGTAGCCAAAATGGAAAATTACGTTTTAAATAAGGTCATTGCTACAATAGGTGTCATTATTGCGCACCAAAAGTAGGGTGGTTTAAAAATAAATCGAAATAAAAATTTAAGCCTTCCCATAAGTGAAGGCTTTTTTAATGCAATTTTTTTTCATTTTGAACATCATAAAAATATTGATTTAATATGCTGTAAATCAGTTTTTTACTTTTGTTTTTTAGGCTGTGGATTTAACCGGTTGGAGCAATGGGGGGATATGATAAAGCAGCAATAAATTAATTTCGAAAACTATTTAAATCAATTTTGAGGAAAATACTATAAAAGTCTCAAAATAGTTTGGATTTTATACTGAAATAATAAAAAACCAAGAATTATCCGTAATAAAAATGAAGGAACTTAATAAATATAGTAGCAGGCTAACCCAAGATGAATCGCAACCTGCTTCGCAAGCTATGTTGTATGCGGTAGGCTTAACCGACGATGATATGAAAAAAGCCCAGGTAGGTATTGCCAGTACGGGCTACGACGGAAACCCGTGCAATATGCACTTGAACAATTTGGCGGCCGAAATAAAGATTGAATGCAAAATAGCAGGTATGGTCGGTTTAGGGTTCAACACCATAGGCGTTAGTGACGGTATTTCTATGGGAACTTCGGGGATGAACTATTCTTTGGCATCGCGCGATATTATAGCCGATTCTATCGAAACAGTAATGAATGCCCAAAGTTATGATGCGTTAATTTCTGTGGTTGGTTGCGATAAAAATATGCCAGGCGCCGTAATTGCTATGTTGCGTTTAAACCGTCCTTCAATTATGATGTACGGCGGTAGTATAGCGTCTGGAAAATATAAAGGAAGAAAGTTAAATATTGTTTCTGCTTTTGAAGCTTTGGGGCAAAAAGTGGCAGGCGAAATTGATGACGATGAATACCGAGAAATCATAAAAAGTGCCATTCCCGGAGCAGGCGCTTGTGGTGGTATGTACACGGCCAATACTATGGCATCGGCTATTGAGTGTATGGGGTTAGCATTACCTTATAACTCGTCTATTCCGGCCGAGAATCCTAATAAATTATCGGAGGCAGAGCGTCATGCTATTGCCATTAAAAAATTATTGGAGCTGGATTTAAAACCTTTGGATATCATTTCAAAAAAGTCCATTGAAAACGCCATTACTTTAGTAAATGCTTTGGCAGGTTCAACAAATGCAGTTTTGCACTTTTTGGCCATTGCCCATGCTGCCGATATTGAATTTACCTTGGAAGATTTCCAGCGAGTAAGCGACAGAACACCGCTTATTGCCGATTTAAAACCTAGCGGAAAATATTTAATGGAAGATGTTCACGGTGTTGGAGGAACGCCTGCAATTATGAGATATTTATTAGATAAAGGATATTTACATGGCGATTGTATGACGGTTACAGGCAAGACCTTGGCGGAAAATTTGGCAGATATTGAGCCTGTGGAATTTGAAGAACAAGATGTGATTTATCCAACTGATAAAGCGTTAAAGCCTTCTGGGAACTTACAAATCCTTTACGGAAACTTGGCCAGCGAAGGTGCTGTGGCAAAAATTTCCGGAAAAGAAGGATTGGTGTTTGAAGGTAAAGCCGTGGTTTACGATGGCGAACAAGCAGCAAATACAGGAATTTCGAATGGTGAAGTACAACGTGGTGATGTGGTCGTCATCAGGTACGTCGGTCCAAAAGGTGGTCCCGGTATGCCAGAAATGTTAAAACCAACCTCGTTGATTATGGGGGCTGGTCTGGGTAAATCGGTAGCCTTGATAACCGACGGACGATTCTCTGGAGGTACGCACGGATTTGTAGTGGGGCACATTACGCCCGAAGCGCAAACCGGTGGGGCTATTGGCTTGGTGAAAACTGGTGATAAAATTAGAATCAGTGCTGAAGACAATTCCATCAATGTTTTGATTTCAGATGAAGAAATGGCCAAAAGAAAAGCCGAATGGAAAGCCCCAGAGCTTAAACACAAAAAAGGAATTTTATACAAATATGCTAAATCGGTAGCATCTGCATCAAAAGGATGCGTTACTGATGCATAAAATATCGATTTTTTTTATTTCCGCGTTTGCACAGAGCGAAATCGAAGTAAAAACGGAAATCCCAATACAGTGTGATTATGAAAACACAAACCGCAGAAAAAACAAAAGAAGTGGCAAATAAAACAGAACGTATTTCAGGTGCCGAAGCTGTTATAAGAAGCTTGATAGCCGAAGGTGTGGATATTTTATACGGTTATCCAGGTGGGGCAATCATGCCTGTGTATGACGAATTATATAAATTTCAAGACCAAATCCATCACGTGTTAACGCGCCACGAGCAAGGTGCGGCACATGCTGCACAAGGTTATGCGCGTATCTCTGGAAAAGTAGGGGTAGCCATGGCAACATCGGGGCCCGGGGCAACCAACTTAATCACCGGAATTGCCGATGCACAAATCGACTCGACGCCGTTGGTGTGCATTACAGGGCAGGTAGCTTCTCATTTATTGGGAAGTGATGCGTTTCAGGAAACCGATATTGTGGGGATTTCCACGCCAGTAACCAAATGGAATTGCCAAGTAACCAATGCAGCCGATATTCCAGCGGCATTGGCAAAGGCCTTTTATATCGCTAAAAGCGGAAGACCAGGCCCGGTATTGGTGGATATCACCAAGAATGCCCAGGTCACCGAATTGGATTTTAAATACGAAAAATGTACTGGAGTACGTAGTTATAAACCCGTTCCAAAAACCGATCCAGAGGCTGTAAAAGCTGCGGCAGAATTGATTAACAACGCCAAAAAGCCCATGATTGTTTGGGGGCAGGGCGTTATTTTAGGTGAAGCTGAGGCCGAACTGAAAGCGGTTATAGAAAAATCTGGAGTGCCAGCCGCATGGACCATATTAGGAGCGTCGGCATTGCCAACCTCGCACCCGTTAAATGTGGGCATGGTGGGGATGCACGGTAACTATGCGCCTAACAAATTAACCAACGAATGCGACGTGCTTATTGCTATCGGTATGCGTTTTGACGACCGTGTGACGGGGAATTTGGCAACCTATGCCAAACAGGCTAAAGTAATTCATTTTGATATAGATCCAGCCGAAATCGATAAAAACGTAAAAACCGATGTGGCCGTTTTAGGAAACTC
>CAZZDI010000140.1:5099-7347 GCA_964653155.1 uncultured Flavobacteriaceae bacterium
TGTCGTTATGCCGATTTCAACGTCACTAAAAGTAATATTACCTCGGGTGGCTTGGGCACTATGGGCTTTGCGCTTCCCGCCGCTATTGGGGCTAAAATGGCTGCGCCAGAGCGTGAGGTAGTGGCTATAATTGGCGATGGTGGTTATCAAATGAACATTCAGGAATTAGGTACCATTTTTCAAACCAAAGCCGCCGTTAAAATTGTGGTGCTTAACAATGAGTTTTTAGGTATGGTGCGCCAGTGGCAACAGTTGTTTTTCGATAAGCGTTACGCTTCCACCGAAATGACCAACCCTAATTTTGTGGCCATTGCCGAAGGCTATTACATTAAAGCAAAACGCGTAACCAAGCGCGACGAATTGGCCGATGCCGTTAAGGAAATGATAGCTTCAAAAGAGTCGTATTTCCTTGAGGTTTGTGTAGAGAAGGAAGACAACGTGTTCCCCATGGTGCCCGCAGGAGCATCGGTTTCAGACATTAGATTGAGCTAGTTGGAAAACAAAAAACAGATAAGCATGTAGAAACTAGAGGCGGTGCAAGAGCTTTAAAACAAGATTTTAATATCTGTTCTCTTTCATCTGTTCTCTTTCATCTTTTTTAAAAATGAACGAAGACATAAAAACTTTCACCATATCGGTTTATACCGAGAACAATATCGGCCTATTAAACCGTATTTCGGCCATATTCCAAAGGAGGCATATTAACATAGAAAGCTTAACCACCTCGCAATCGGAAATTGACGGCGTAAACCGTTTCGTTATTGTCGTGAACATTACCGAAACCAATGCGAAAAAAATCGTTAAGCAAATCGAAAAACAGGTAGAAACGATTAGAGCCTATTACCATACCGATGAAGAAACGATCTTTACCGAGTCGTGCATGTTTAAGATCAAGTCGAGCTTGTTGTTTGACGAACCTCAAATTCAAAATATAATCAAGGAAAGCGATACCAGGATAGTTACCGTAAACCGCGAGTTTTTCGTTCTTGAAAAATCGGGCAGACGCCACGAAATTGAGGCTTTGCGCCGCGATTTAAACGTATTTGGCATCATGCAGTTTGTGCGCTCGGGCCGAATTGCGGTAACCAAAGATGAAATGAAAGTAACCGAATTGCTAAAGGCATTCAATAATCAATAATAGAATAATAACAATTAAAATTAAAATGGGAAATTATTTTAACACACTGTCGTTAAGAGACAAACTAGATCAATTATCGAAGTGTAGATTCATGGATACTTCTGAGTTTTCAGATGGAGTAAATGCATTAAAAGGAAAGAAAATCGTTATAGTAGGCTGTGGCGCCCAAGGGTTAAACCAAGGTTTGAACATGAGGGATTCTGGATTGGATATTTCTTATGCATTGCGCGATGCCGCTATTTCAGAAAAGCGCGCTTCTTTTGTTAATGCTACCGAAAACGGGTTTACCGTTGGAACTTACCAAGAATTGATTCCAACGGCCGATTTAGTGCTTAACCTAACGCCAGACAAACAGCACACCAGTGTAGTGAATGCAGTAATGCCTTTAATGAAAAAAGGAGCTACTTTGGCGTATTCCCATGGATTTAATGTTGTTGAAGAAGGCATGCAAATTCGTGAAGACCTTACCGTAATCATGGTAGCGCCAAAGTCGCCAGGTTCTGAGGTTCGCGAAGAATACAAAAGAGGTTTTGGTGTGCCAACCTTAATTGCGGTACACGAAGAAAACGATCCAGAAGGAAAAGGTTGGGCGCAGGCTAAAGCCTATGCCGTAGCCACCGGGGGTGATAAAGCAGGTGTTTTGGCATCGTCTTTCATTGCAGAAGTAAAGTCTGATTTAATGGGTGAGCAAACCATTCTTTGTGGATTGTTGCAAACGGGTTCCATCCTTTGTTTCGATAAAATGATTGAAAAAGGCATTGAGCCCGGTTACGCTTCAAAATTAATCCAATACGGATGGGAAACCATTACCGAAGGATTGAAATACGGTGGTGTTACCAATATGATGGACCGTTTATCGAACCCTGCAAAAATCAAAGCTTTTGAATTAGCTGAAGAATTGAAGGATATTATGCGCCCATTGTTCCAAAAGCACATGGACGATATTATTGAAGGTGAGTTTTCAAAAGGTATGATGGAAGATTGGGCTAATGACGATAAGAAATTATTGGACTGGAGAGCTGCAACCGGAGAAACTGCTTTTGAAAAAACGCCTGCTGGAGATGTAGAAATTACAGAACAAGAGTACTACGATAACGGTGTGTTGATGGT
>CAZZDI010000141.1:0-7333 GCA_964653155.1 uncultured Flavobacteriaceae bacterium
TGGTTTTATCACGCAACGGATTTGGGGTATCGATAATTTCCTGGATGCGCTCGGCCGCGGCATTACCTTGTTTAATGTTGTAAAGTCCGCGTGAAATGGCTTTTGCCGGCACCATAATATTGTAAGCCAAGCCCATAAAAGCGATGAATGAACTACCGTCCAAAGAGCCATCAACCAATACCAATTGGCCGCCGTACCAAAGCAAAATGGAAATCACCAAAATGCCTAAAAACTCACTGGTTGGCGAGGCCAAATTTTGACGGTTCAACAGTTTATTTGAAAAATGGTAAAATCGGTTTGAGGATTCCCTGAATTTATCGTCGAATTTTTGTTCGGCGTTAAAGCCTTTGATGATGCGCAATCCGGTTAAGGTTTCTTCTAAAGTAGAAAGAATAACGCCCTGTTCGTTTTGAACGCGATCCGATTTTCGTTTTAAACTCTTTCCGATTCTTGAAATGATAATCCCCGAAATCGGAATAAAAATGAACACGAAAATGGTAAGCTTGGCACTTAAAATAACCATGCCGATTAATGTGAAAATAATCATTAACGGTTCTCGGGCAATAAGCTCCAGCACCGGAAGCATGGAATATTGAAGCGTGGCCACATCGTTGGTAACACGGGCCATAATATCGCCTTTTTTCTGTTCGGAAAAATAGGAGAGTGGCAGTTCGACCGTTTTGGTGTAAACGGCATTTCGTAAATCGCGTACTACACCATTTCTTAAAAACACCATGAAATAATTGGCTAAATAGCCAAAAATATTCTTCAGTAAAAACAAGGAAATGATTAGCCCGACTACCAATAGCAATGCCTTTTGTGGGTCGTTTTCGGCGTATTGGTTAACATGGTAGGCCAAAAAATCTTTGTAGTAGTCTTTTAGTCCAGAAATACCTTCATAAACGGGTTTGGTAATTTGGGTAACTTCGTCCTTTTTTTCGAATAAGATATCGAGCATCGGGATCAATGCTATAAACGACAGGGTGCCAAATAACGCATAAAACACGTTGGAAATGATATGCCCAAAAGCATAACTTTTATAAGGTTTGGCGTACCTTAAAATATTATAAAAATGATTCATTAAACCAGAATTGTCTATGTATAAACATGAGGCTGTCTAAAAGGCGTGTCATTCTCAATCTTTAGCTTGTCAATTAAGACAAACAAAGTGAAGAATCTTAAAATTGAAACCCATTGTTCATCTGTATAATGAGATTTCTCGATATTTACCGCAAACCATGTTTGCTCCTCTTAATATCAAATGCTCGAAATGACAAAAAAGTCACTTTTTAGATAGCCCCATGTAAATTTTTAGCAAAGATACGGGTTATTAAATTAATTTCATGTCTTTTAAAATGGCTTCGGCCTTGGCGTCGAGTTCGGCTTCGGTCTTTTTAAAATCGGAAACGTTATTTAATTTGGTATTTACGCTTACGTAGAATTTTATTTTTGGTTCTGTACCGCTGGGGCGCAGGGCCACTTGGCTACCGTCTTCGGTGTAATAAATCAAAACATTTGATTTTGGAATGTCGAGTTTGCTCTCCTCGCCGGTTGACATGTTTTTAGACGTTGACAAACTATAATCTTCAAAACGAACCACTTTTGAACCGTTGATGACTTTTAGGGTATTGTTTCGTGCGTCGGTCATCATTTGCTTGATTTCCTCGGCGCCTTCAATCCCTTTTTTGGTGAGTGATACCAGTTTTTCCTTATAAAACCCGTGCTCGGTGTACAGTTTTAAAAGGTCTTCAAAGAACGAACTGCCATTCGATTTTGCAATAGCGGCAATTTCGCAAGCTAATAATGTTGAGGTAACGGCATCTTTATCGCGAACAAAATCGCCCACCATAAAACCAAAACTTTCTTCGCCACCACCAATAAAATCCAATTCTGGGAAATCGTGAATCAATTTGGCGATCCATTTAAAACCGGTAAGTACAATTTTATTTTCAACACCATAAGCTCCAGCCAGTCGGTTTAGCATTGGGGTAGAAACTATGGTGGTGGCAATAAATTCCTTGCCTTTTATTTTGTCTTCGTTTTTCCATTTTTTCAAAAGGAAATCGGTCATCATTAACATGGTTTGGTTTCCGTTGAGCAATTGCAGCTCGTTTTCGGAATTCCGAACGGCCACACCCAAACGATCACAATCGGGGTCGGTGCCAATAACGATATCGGCATTTACTTTTTCGGCCAATTCCAAAGCCATTTTTAGGGCTGCCGGCTCTTCGGGGTTGGGCGACTTTACCGTTGGGAAACCGCCATCGGGTACTTCCTGCTCTTTTACAATATGAACATTTTTGTATCCTGCTTGTTTTAAGGTTTCGGGTACTGCCGTTATCGAAGTGCCGTGAAGCGACGTAAATACAATGGTTAAATCGTCTTTAGCGGCTTGGGTAGCGCCAACGCATCCGTTTTCAACCGAGGCATCAATAAAAGTGTCGTCAACGGCTTTTCCTATATAATGAATTAAATTGTTATCGGCTTCAAATTTTATGTCGGCGTAGTCCAACTCGTTTATCATATCAATTACGGCGCTGTCGTGTGGTGGTACCAATTGGCCGCCATCCTGCCAGTACACCTTGTAGCCATTGTATTCTGGTGGGTTGTGCGATGCCGTTAAAACAATTCCGCAGTGGCATTTTAAATGTCTTACCGCGAATGATAATTCTGGCGTGGGGCGTAAATCTTCAAAAAGGTAAACCTCAATACCGTTGGCCGAAAATACATCGGCAACCACTTTGGCCAAGGTTTTACTGTTGTGGCGGCAATCATAAGCGATTACGGTTTTTGGAGTCACGCCGGGAAATTGCTTGTGCAAATAATTACTGAGTCCTTGGGTGCTTTTTCCCAAAGTATATTTGTTAATACGGTTGGTGCCCACGCCCATAACGCCGCGCATCCCGCCGGTACCAAACTCTAAATCTTTATAAAAACTTTCTTGGATATCTTTCGGGTTATTGGCAATACTCTCTTTAATTGTGGTTTGTGTGTTTTCATCAAATGCTGGAGTAAGCCAAGCATTGATCCGTTCTAAAATTTTGGGTTCAATGTGTATCATAATATCTTGAAAGTTTAGTTCAAAATTAATTAATAGCTGCGAATCATCCTATGGATGGATGAAGTTTTTAAAGTTAACAAATAGTTTGAAAAATCTTAATTTAAATTCAATTTCTCTTTGATTAAATAGCGTTTTTTATCGGATCGGTTTCGAAGAATGATTTCTCCCAAAAATCCGGCCACAAAAAACTGCGATCCAATAACCATGGTGGCCAATGCTATGTAGAATTGCGGACGTTGGGTAATGAGCCTACCGCCGGGGTTTAAAAACAATTTGTCGATGCCCAAATAGGTCGAGAAACCAAAGCCGATCGCAAACATGATAAAGCCCAATGCGCCAAACAAGTGCATGGGGCGTTTGCCAAAGCGCGATAAAAACCAAATGGTAATCAAATCTAAAAAACCGTGGATAAAACGGTTCATCCCAAATTTGGTAACGCCATATTTTCGGGCTTGGTGCTGAACCACTTTTTCGCCAATTTTGGTGAAACCCGCATTTTTTGAAAGCACGGGAATATAGCGGTGCATTTCGCCGTTTACATCAATGTTTTTTACCACGTCAATTTTGTAGGCTTTCAAGCCGCAGTTAAAATCGTTCAGTTTTACGCCCGACGTTTTTCGGGCGGCCCAATTGAATAGTTTGGAGGGCATGTTTTTTGAAATCACCGAATCGTAGCGTTTCTTTTTCCAGCCCGAAACCAAATCGAACCCCTCATTGGTTATCATATTATATAGTTCGGGAATTTCATCGGGGCTGTCCTGTAAATCGGCATCCATGGTGATTACCACATTGCCTGCGGCTTTTTCAAAACCTGCATGTAGGGCCTGCGATTTTCCGAAGTTTTTCAAAAACCGAATCCCTTTCACATGGTTGTTCTGTTCAGAAAGCTTTAAAATGGTTGGCCAAGAATCGTCGGTACTGCCATCGTCAATAAAAATGATTTCATATGAAAAACGATTGGACTGCATAACGCTTACAATCCAATCGTGCAATTCTGTTAAAGATTCCTGTTCGTTAAGTAGCGGTATAACTACAGATATGTTCATTTAAATGGATTCTGAATTCAATAGCCCAAAAGTACTGAATTATTCGGCGTCCGGATTATTTTTTTTCAACGCAGCGGCAACAATAAGCCCTATAATGCTGAAAAGCACCAAATAGCCTGCCAATCCTTTAAGTATATTGCCGATGGAATATTGGTTTTGCGATTCAATTTGCTGTACCGTTTGGTCTATAACCTCTACGGGTGTATTAAAGCCTTCAAGCATGGTAACGGTTTGCTCTATGGTTTTTTGTTTTAATACTTCGGCAGCTTCGGTGTCAATCACATTAAATAATAAAAAAGAAACCAGAGTGCTGATTAACAGCCCTAAAAGAACCGTGATAAAATAAGAAGTAAATGCCTGTTTAAAGCTGGCATAGCCATTTTGGGCTTGTTTTGTCTTGGCAACCGAAATAATGCCAAAAACAATAATGGCTATCATAATAAATATGCCCAACCACATATTGGTCAATAATTCAAGGTTGATGGCGTAGGCCAAAACTGTAATAAGCGATAGTGCCACGCCCAAATACAAACCGTAATTGGTGGCCATAGATTTTAAAGATTTTTCCATAATATTGTGCTCGTTTTTGTTAGCTAGCTGGTTAGTGACCAAAGGTAGTAAAACGTTACAAATTGTGTTGAAATAAAAAATATTAAAAAGTGTTGCGCATTTGTAAAAAATACTTAAATTTGCACTTCCAAAATTGAAAAGAATAAAAAGCATTTAGCGATGAGAAAAGATATACATCCAGAAAATTATAGAGTGGTAGCGTTTAAAGACATGTCTAACGACGATGTATTTTTAACAAAATCTACAGCTAATACTAATGAGACAATAGAGGTTGACGGTGTTGAGTATCCATTAGTTAAAATGGAAATTTCCAGAACATCGCACCCATACTACACCGGTAAATCTAAATTGGTTGATACCGCCGGCCGTATTGATAAATTCAAGAACAAATACGCCAAATTTAGAAAATAATTTAAGCCTAAGTAGATATTTTTTAAGCCTTTCAGTATAGAAAGGCTTTTTTGTTTTCTACAATTAACCTACTTTTGGGCGTGTAAAAACTGAGAAAAGCAATTTAAAAAGACTTTTTGGTTTACAACACTAGCTATATGAATTATATTCTTTTTGATGGACCCTCGCGCAACAACTTGTTGCCCTTTACTTTTACAAGGCCGGTGGCCGATATTCGCATAGGCATACTTACCATAAGGGAAAAATGGGAATCGTTTTTAGATACAACAACCACTACGGTTACAGAAGATTATCTTTCCGATAAATTTCCCATGGTGGAAATGGAAGAAAATATAATGATAAACGCTTCTTTTTTGCCCAATCTGGAATTGGTGGAAATGGTGAAGGACTTAAAGGAGAACCAAGCCATTTTTAAAGACGAAGACGTTATTGCCTTTTTTGCCAATGAAGCGCAAGAAGACATTGATTTTAATGCATACGAAGCCATTGAGTTTACGGAAAACATAATTAAAATTGAACACACTTGGGATCTTTTCTCGAAAAACGGTGAGGCCATTCAGGAAGATTTTGCACTCATAACAAAAAATAGGAGTTCGCAGCCCATACCGTCGAGTAATAACATTATTGCTCCCGAAAATATTTTTATCGAGAAAGGAGCAAAACTGGAATTTACAACCCTCAATGCCAGCAAAGGGCCCATATACATTGGCAGAAATGCTGAAATTATGGAAGGCGCCATCGTTCGTGGGCCTTTGGCGCTCTGCGAAGGAGCGGTTATTAAAATGGGAGCTAAAATTTACGGGCCTACCACCGTTGGCCCCAGTAGCAAAGCGGGCGGAGAGATTAATAATGCTGTAATGTTCGCAAACTCCAATAAAGGCCACGATGGCTATTTGGGCAATTCCGTTTTGGGCGAATGGTGCAATTTGGGCGCTGATACCAATACCTCAAACCTTAAAAATAACTATGCCGAAGTAAGGCTGTGGGATTACCAAACCGAGAGCTTTGCCAGAACCGGATTGCAGTTTTGCGGGCTCATGATGGGCGATCACAGCAAATGTGGCATCAATACCATGTTCAACACCGGAACCGTTGTGGGTGTAAGTGCCAATATTTTTGGCAGCGGTTTCCCTAGAAATTTTGTGCCCAGTTTTAGTTGGGGCGGCAGCGGAGGTTTTACCACTTATTTGACTAAAAAATCTTTTGAGGTTGCCGAAGTGGTTATGGCACGCCGTAATATGGAATTTACTGAACAGGACAAGGCCATTTTAGAACATGTTTTTGAAGAAACCAAAAAATACAGGAGGGAATAGCCTGTGAAATAGTGCGGATCGATTATTTCACGGGGTTATTTAGGTTTTAAATTCGTGATATTTTTACTATGTTTTATAGTTTAAAACCCGGCTAATGATTAAATATGTTTTTTCTAGTCAGATAAGATTTTCAATAGTATTTCTAATGATACTTTTGACAGATGTTTGCGTCAAAACATATTCCAATAATTTAAATTACCGGTATTTATCAAATCCATTGGTTTTAATTTCATTAATGGCTTTTTATTACTTCAATAAGAAACACAAAAAAGAGAAAGTAGAACAAAATGTTTTATTGGCCTTGGGCTCTTTCTTGTTGGGAGGGGTGATGATTCTTAACCATTCAAATAAATACTGTTTATTATTGGGCATGATTTTTTTTGCAGTGGGAAAAGTATTTTTTTGCCTGAAATTTAAAAATAAAGAAGATTTTGAGTTCTCTAAACTTTTTCCTTTTGCATTAATAGTATATGTGTTTATTACGTTTGTTATTTTAATGGTTTATAAAAACTTAAAGGCTTTTTTTGTTCCGAGTTTAATTTCACTGTTTATATCCTTGGTGATGTTGAATTTAGCCTATTTGCGAAAAATAGAATCTTCAAAATCAAGTTACTTGTTTGTATTTATTGGCTGTGTTTTGTTCGTTACAGTTGAAGGAATCAACGCAATAAGCACATTTAACAGAAGTTTGCCTTTTCCTGCATTTTTGGTGATGCTTTTTTATGGGATTTCTATGTGTTTAATTGTTTTAGGTATTGCAAGTGAAAAGGAAAACAAGATTGTTGATAATTTAAACAATTAGGTTTGGCTATAAATAAAGGCATAGCTAAATCTACATAAAATGTCATGCTGACGAAGGAAGCATCTCATTTATAAATTTATAGATTCTTCACTTTACTTCGACTTAAGCCTGTATCGAGCGGAGTCGAGAT
>CAZZDI010000142.1:0-3337 GCA_964653155.1 uncultured Flavobacteriaceae bacterium
CCTCGCGGCACTAGATCCTAAGTCTAGCGTGTCTACCAATTCCACCACGCCCGCAATATGTACCGTCCCAATTACCATTGGGAATCGGGATGCAAATATAAACAAGATTTTTAAATTGCAAACACCAAAGCATTAAAAAAACATTCTTTTTTTTATACTTTTGAAAAGAAAGATTACTCATTCTATGAAAAACATTCCATCGTATATAAAAGAACACAAAGACCGATTTTTAAACGAACTTATCGAATTGCTTAAAATTCCATCGATAAGTGCCGATTCAGCATACAAAACCGATGTTTTAAAAACCGCCGAAGCCATTAAATCCAGTTTAGAACAAGCAGGGTGCGACACCGTTGAAATATGCCCAACAGCAGGCTTCCCCATTGTGTTTGGCGAAAAAACAATAGACAAAAACCTGCCCACTGTTTTGGTTTACGGGCATTACGACGTACAACCGCCAGATCCATTGAACTTATGGAACTCCCCACCGTTTGAACCCGTAATAAAAACAACCGAAAAACATCCCGACGGTGCCATTTTTGCACGTGGTGCCTGCGATGACAAAGGCCAAATGTACATGCATGTAAAAGCTTTTGAGATTATGGCAAAAACCAACCAACTGCCCTGCAACGTAAAATTTATGATTGAAGGCGAAGAGGAAGTGGGCAGCGCCAATCTGGGTGATTTCGTTAAAAGCAATCGCAATAAATTAAAAAATGACGTGATTCTTATTTCCGATACGGGAATGATAGCCAACGATACGCCATCAATAACCACGGGGTTACGCGGTTTAAGCTACGTTGAAGTGGAAGTTACCGGCCCCAACCGCGATTTGCACTCCGGTTTGTACGGAGGCGCTGTGGCCAATCCCATCAATATTTTAACCAAAATGATTGCCGCATTGCACGACGAGAACAATCATATTACCATTCCCGGGTTTTACGATAAAGTTGAAGAACTTTCAGCCGAAGAACGTGCCGAAATGGCCAAAGCGCCTTTCAACCTAGAAAACTATAAAAAAGCTCTGGATATCGATGCGGTTTATGGCGAAGAAGGATTCACCACCAACGAACGGAATGCCATCCGCCCAACACTCGACGTTAATGGCATTTGGGGCGGCTACATTGGCGAAGGTGCAAAAACCGTTATCCCCAGTAAAGCCTATGCAAAAATATCGATGCGCTTAGTGCCCAACCAAGATTGGCAGGAAATCACAAAGCTTTTTACCGTGCATTTTGAAAGTCTTGCTCCAAAAGGTGTTAAGGTAAAAGTGACTCCGCACCACGGCGGACAAGGCTACGTTACCCCCATTAGCAGTATTGGTTACCAGGCCGCAAGCAAAGCCTACGAGAAAACCTTTGGCAAAAAGCCCATTCCGCAGCGCAGTGGTGGCAGCATTCCCATTGTATCGCTTTTCGAACAGGAATTGGACAGTAAAATTATACTTATGGGCTTCGGCCTGGATAGTGATGCCATACATTCACCCAACGAACATTTCGGTATTTGGAACTACCTAAAAGGCATAGAAACCATTCCTTATTTTTATAAATATTTCACCGAACTATCAAAATAATTTGGGCGCCCCCCGGCCTTCTGCTACACCCATCGCAAAGGGTCGGGCTTTCACTACTCGCTCCCTCCTCCGTCGGGGAGCTTAAACAGGCCGTTCAATCCCTGGCGCAAAACTCAACACAAACCAATCCATTAAAAACCATCAGCTATTGAAAAATCAGCACAGCACCTACCTACTTCAGCTGGCCTTAGCCACACTTTTTATTAGTGCTTCGGGTGCTTTAGGCCGTTATATCGATATGCCCACGCCCGTGGTAGTTTGGTGGCGCAGTATTTTAGGTGCTCTATTTTTATTGGGATTTTGCATTTATAAAAAATTCAATTTAAGGATACAATCCCACCAAGATGCAGTTTCCATTGGCATTAGCGCCCTTTTAATGGGCGGGCATTGGCTGTTCTATTTCTTTGCTTTAAAATTATCGAACGTAGCCATCGGGATGCTTTCCTTATTCGTGTTCCCTATTTTCACCGCGTTTTTAGAACCATTTTTTATAAAAATAAAGTTCGACCCCATTTATATCCTTTTAGGGGTTATGGTTTTATTGGGCATGTACATTATGGCTCCAGAATTCAATCTGGAAAACACTCACTTTAAAGGCATTCTATTTGGCTTACTTTCGGCATTGTGCTACGCATTGCGTAATATTATTTCAAAAAAACTCACCAGCAGTTACAGCCCCACGAGCATCATGTTCTACCAAACCGGTATTTTAACCGTAGTGCTTTTTCCTGTTCTGTTTTTTATGGATACCTCTAATATTGTTACGCAGTATCCCTACGTCATTCTTTTGGCTGTTGTGGTTACCGCTACTGGGCATACCTTGTTGATTTATAGCCTAAAACATTTTTCGGTAAGTACGGCCAGTATCATAAATAGTATTCAACCTATTTTCGGAATTATTATTGCCTTTATCTTTTTAAACGAAATACCCACCAAAAACACTGTGCTTGGCGGATCGCTTATTTTAGCTACGGTTTTGATTGAAAGTGTTCGGTCTAGAAAGAAATAGAACATTTAAAGCCAGTTTATGTAACAAACCAACCGCTTTAACGTTCTAATAGTCAAACTGTGCTTGGCACAGTTGAAACATCAATCAAAAAATCACTCATCATGTTAAAGCAATTCTTCATCATCTGCTCGGGTGCCGATACCGATATTTTGGAGCAATGTTCCAAAGGCGAACAGAATAAATATGCCGGCATTGGAGCCACCGTGTTCTTTACTGCCATCATGGCTTTTATCGCCTCCAGCTACGCCCTGTTCATCATTTTTGAAAACCTCTATTCAGCCATATTTTTCGGGTTTATTTGGGGTTTGCTCATTTTTAATCTGGACCGATACATTGTTTCTACCATAAAAAAAACGGGACAACCATTAAGCGAGATCACCCAAGCCATGCCACGAATTATTTTGGCCATCATAATTGCCGTGGTGATTTCAAAACCTTTGGAGCTGAAAATTTTTGAAAAGGAAATTAACCAAGTGCTTTTGGAACAAAAAAATGAGTTGATCTTAGCCAATAAAAATCAAATAGCCGAACAATTTACACCTGAAATTGAAACGCTTCAAAATGAAATTATCCAATTACAAAGTCAGATAAACACCAAAGAAACTGAAGTGAATGCGCTTTACCACACGTACATTTCGGAAGCCGAGGGCACAGCTGGCACAAAACTATTGGGCAAAGGCCCGGTTTACAAAGAAAAACGAGAAAAGCACGATGCCGCTTTAGCCGAACTCCAACAGCTAAAAACCGAAAACAAA
>CAZZDI010000142.1:3437-7307 GCA_964653155.1 uncultured Flavobacteriaceae bacterium
CTCAAAACCGATATCGCCATAAACAACAGGATTTATACCGATATTGAACAAGAGGACGAACTCTACCAATACAAACGCAAAAAAGCTAGGGAACTGATGCAATTGCAGGCCGATGCCTTTTTCAACAAGCAAAAAAACGTGCTGTAATTTTAAGCCGCAGTATTGGTTTGAAAATGATCGTAAAGCTCTTTGCAACCAAACCCAACAATAGAGAATCGTTTATTTTTCATCAAAGCTTCGCTATGCAATTTGGCAATGGCTTCAACACCAAATTTATCCATACTTTCAATTTCTTGAACACTGATGGTAACATCTTTTACCTTGTCAAAAATATTGTTGAATTCTTGGTGAAACAAACCAATGTTGGTTTTGTTAAGGGTACCTTTAATTTTAAAGAAATTGTTGCAATTGGTGATTTTTAAATCCATAATACACGAGTGTTAACGGTTAAACATTTTAAACTTGAGGGAGACCAATCGTTTGATTGTGAGATAAAAATAGAAAACAGGCAAGGTATTTGCACTATTTTTTCGACAAGCAGATTTTAACTTCAGATAAAAACAAAACACTTGTCAATTTGATCGATGAGCGACCTGTTTTAATTAATAGATTTTGCTACTTTTGAAGACCTTAAAATTCTTTCGAATGAAAAAACTATTCTTATTAACCTTCTTGTTTTGCTGTTTCATCGGTTTTTCCCAAGCCAATATTGAAGATGATGTAAAAGCAATCAATAAAGTTTTAAAGAAACAACGCATCGCATGGTCCAACTACAATTTAGAGGAATACATGGATGCCTATTGGAAAAGCGATTCGTTAAAATTTTACAGTAGCCACGGTGTTATTTACGGTTGGCACGACACGTTCGATCGTTACGAGAAAGCCTACCCCTCTGAAAAACACACGGGCAAACTCAGCTATAAAATCAACGCCATTACGCCCATTGCCAATGATTCTTATTACGTGTTAGGAGAATACCACATTAAGCGCGATATGGGCAATGCCTATGGTATTTTTATGCTGGTAGTTAAAAGCATAAATGGCGATTGGAAAATTATTGCGCACACCACTACTTAAAATCAAGACTTTTCTAGTTAACCATTTTCAACAATGAAATACCATTACAAAATTGCCCTTATGGTCATTTTGGCCGCCATAACTATTTTCGGACTTATTACCGGCAGGTATCTTTTTCTGGTTTTTATGTTCCCGTTGGGCTTGGGGTGGTTCAATAAAAAGGACAAAAATTAAGTTTTCTTTACATATTGGGTAATGATTACTATTTGCTGCCCATCAACTTTACCTTCAATATAAGTGGCGTTTTCATGATCTAAACGAATATTCCTTACAGCCGTACCTTGTTTGGCCACCATACTGGAACCTTTTACTTTTAAATCCTTTATCAAAACGACATTGTCGCCATTTTCTAAAATCGTGCCGTTAACATCGCGATGGATTATTTTTTCGCTTTCGTCTTGATCTTCGCCGGTTGCCCTTGCCAGGGCCAAAGCTTCATCATCAAGATACATCATGTCCAATAAATCTTTTGGCCAGCCTTCGTTACGCAACCGTTGCAGCATACGCCATGCCATGATCTGTACGGCCACATGCTCGCTCCACATACTGTCGTTTAAGCAACGCCAATGGTTAGGATCCATTTCTGCATCGCCTTTAATCTGGTCTAAACAGGTTTTGCAAACTAAAATATCGTTATCTACATTTTCATTTAATGATGGCGGAATAGTATATTGATTTAAATGTTCTGCTGAAGCACAAAGCTCGCAAGTATTGTTGCCTCTGTCTTTTAGGGATTGTAAAATGCTCATATAAAAATTTTGATGATGCAATAATACGCTTAATTAACGCTTTCTCAAACTTCAATTATTTTTTACTGAAAGAGGCATTATAAAAAAGCTGTCTAAAAAATCAAATCTTATGTCAACATTGAGTCTGCTAAAACACTTTAACACACCAATAATCAACACTATCTTCAACAATCCTGATGGCTATTGGAACAACCTTACAAACGTGAATTAAATCATTTTTCAGACAGCCTCTTCCAAATTTATTTTGTATTGCTATTTTGAAAGCTCGTGCACCAGCTTGTACATGTAATCGCCATGAACACCGGTAAAGTACTTTCCCCAAGCTTTACCATCTTTTTTTCGTTGTTCATCATCTGGCCAAGCTTCCTTAATTAATTCATCTGTTCGGTCGTACATTTTATCCAAATCGGCCCAAGATTCTATAAAAAAGGCTTCCATATGCTCGGTTCTGTCCGATCCCCAAGCATGAACATGCGGATAATAGCCTTTTATATACTCATTTTTATTGATAACTTTTTCAATAAATTCATTTCTCATTTCCATAAATTCTTTCTGGGACCCTTCTTCCGGAAATGCGAAATGTGTTTTTCTAACGTAACACAACAAATCTTTGGTAGGCGCTTGCTCCATGTGCTTGGCCCCTGGCAACGGCGTATAAATTTCGTCGGAATGCTCGTTAGAATAATAGGAAAAACGTTTATCAAAAAAGGCGTTTCTCGCCTCTTTATCCGGCCAGGCTTCTTTTGCTAATTCTGAATTTCTTTCGGAAAATTTCCCCATATCATCCCAAGAGGCAAAGGTTTGCACATACACCAACTCGGTATTATCGGGCGTAAATTCGTGTAAATACGTTGAAGCCCCCATGATGAATTCATTTTTTTTGGTGACTTTTTCCAAGTACTCTTTTTCAACGGACTTCCATTCGTCCATTTTGAAATCTTCCTTGTCCATGTTCCAGTGCATGGTGGTTATGGCTACAAATTCTGGCATTTTGGCTTCCTCTGCTTGAGAAAAAGCAGTTAGGGGTGCGGTTAGCAACAGCATAAACACTATTGCCGACAATAATTGATTGGTTGTTTTCATAATCTGTTAAATATTAAAGTTAATAATAAGTGATATACTACTTTAAGATTTAAGGGCTTGATTATGCTATGTAAATTAGGAATTGAGAGGCACTAAAGACACAACAAAAACTTCTAGTAATCAGGGATTTACACATTTATTATTCAAACAAGCGTTTCCCTTAGTTTTTTAGGAAGTCCTTTTACCACCATATCATAAGAATGGTCTATTAAGTTTTTCAACAATTGTGGCGTTAACTCGCCTTTGTGCAAATGCAGTGTGTTCCAGTGTTTTTTGCTCATGTGGTAACCCGGGCGGATGCTGTTATATTCGGCACGTAGCGTTTCGGAGTATTCGGGATTGGCCTTTAAATTAATGGCCGCTTCTCCTCTTTCCCACCATTTTAACGAGGCCAAGGCAAACATTTTACCGGCCACCTTAAACACTAAGGTGTGTTCATCAAAAGGAAAATCTTCGGTGGTTCCTTTTTTGGCCAAACAATAAGCTCTTATCTGTTCAATATTCACTTTAATTGCTTTTGAGGATGTTCCGGAATTTCTAAAGCTGAATAATCGAGTTTCCACCCGATGGTCTCTACAATGGTTTCAATAAGTGAAATGGTTTCCAGCACTTCCTGCTGGGCTATTTCTATAAGTCCGCTTTCTGGAATTTTTTCTTGAATATGCCCTTTAGCATCGTTGTGCAATCCCGTTAAATCGGTGGCATCAAACTTATTGAAATAGCCGTCCGATTTATCGTAATAATTCAAGTTGGTTTCAATGGAAAGCACTTCTGGCTGCGGAAAATGCTCCAATAAAATTTTCTTCTTTTCGACATCGGCCTTTAATTCAATTTTAGACAAATCGTATCCCACATGAGCCTTGGCATTGATGACCACCAAAGCCTTTTTTCGGCTCGACACCAATTTTAAAAAGCGTTGTTTTACATCTTCATAATGATAAATTTCGGCAAAATCGCCTTC
>CAZZDI010000143.1:0-7288 GCA_964653155.1 uncultured Flavobacteriaceae bacterium
TGTTCCCAAATCAGTTCTCCGGAAGGTGATATTTTTATCACCCATAAATCGGCCGCGCCATTATTTATGCTAACGTCGGTATCGTTGCTTCTAGTATCGCCAACTATAATATAGTTGCCATCGTTGGATTGTGTAATGCCGTAAGCTTCATCAATTTGGGTGCCGCCAAACGATTTTTCCCAAAGCAAGGTGCCGCTTTCGGAGATTTTTACCACCCAAAAATCGTAAGTGCCTTTGTTGTTTGTAATGTCCACATCATCACTATCGGAAGAGCCTACAATCAGGTAGCCGTTGTCTTCCGTTTGAATAACGTTGTAGGGGGTGTCGGTAAATGTGCCACCATAATATCGGCTCCATTCTTTTTCTCCGGAAGTATTAAGTTTTATCGCCCAATAGTCGCCGCCGGCATGTTGTTTAGCGGCCGATTTGCTGTTGCCTTGGCCTTCGGAAGCGGTAACGTCCAAAACACCGATTAGTAAAAAGCCACCGTCATGGGCTTGAGTGATGGAAATACCATTGTCGGCACCCAAAAAGCCAAACGATTTTTGCCATAAAATAACACCGTTGGAATCTGTTTTTAGCATCCAAAAATCGTTAGCTCCAAAATTTTCCGAAACAGCGCCATCGTTGCTTTGGCTGTGTCCTATTAGTGCAAAACCGCCGTCGTTGGTTTGAATGAGGTCGTTGCCTCTGTCATCGCCACTTCCGCCGTAAGTTTTTTGCCATTGCAGCGTGTTGTCTTGGTCAAATTTCAGTAGCCAATAATTAAACGATTCGTTGTTTTTTCCGTTTATATCACCGTCCATGCTTTGCGTGTGCCCCAAAACGGCATAACCACCATCGATGGTTTTAACAACGGATTTGGCCAAATCGTTTTTTGATCCACCAAAGGTTTTTACGAAATCGATGGTTGGTTCAGTTGGAGCAGTATTGTTATCTTCTGACTTGGAACAGCAGAAAACAGAAAACACAACCAAAGAACAAATGGTTAATCGGACTTTCACAAAAGGGAAAAACATAAATTAAGTGCCGCTTTTTCTAACAATAAACAAACCTCGGTTAATGTCGCTGATAATAATGTTGCCACTCGCGAAATAGGGGTACACGCTCCAGGCGCCGTCAAAACTGGTGGCGTTGTGTTCTGGGTGGGTGTCGAAATAGCCTGTTTCGGTAATATTTTTTGAATCTATATTTGAAATATCAAGAATGCGCATTCCGGCGGCATAACTGGCCTGAATGTATTGGTTGCCCAAAACATAGCCATTGTGATCTATCGCGGCCGATGGTCCTAAATAATCCATGTGGTACGTTGGGTTGTCCAAATCTGAAAAATCGAAAACTACGGTTCGGGTGTTCGTGCCAAAGTTGATTTCGTCGAGTTCATCTCCCAAAATAAAATACCTCATATCTTCAGTGAACCAACCTTGGTGGGTGTAGCCTACATTATTATAGTTTATTGATGAAAGCAGAATGGGGTTGTTTTTATTGGTAACATCAACTATAACGACCTCGGTTTCGTTGCTGCTTATTAAAATTTCCTTGCCGTTGTGTTCGGTGTCCGGGCCGTTATAGGTTACCGCCTGGGCATCGTGCGAATAACCAAAATAACCTCCCGCATCAAGAGGGGTTAAAGGGTTTTTAATGTCAATAAACAAAGGGCCGCCAGCGTAAGTTTCCAGTCTGCTGGTGCCTACGGCATAAGCGTAGCCCGTACTTTGGTTGATTACAATGTTGTGGGCACTGCCAAAACCGGTATAGGTTTCATCGGCAGTAAACGTTTGTGGCGGGTTGGCAACGTTTCTCAATCGTGTTAAATCGAATATTTGCATACCGTGGTTGTTCGCTCTGTCGGCTACAATAAACGCATGGTTTTTGTAAACTTTTATGTCGCGCCAAGGACTGCTTATGGTTGCGGTAGGCAATTTGCCAACAACAACGGGAACATTCGGGGTTGTGATATCTACAAAAGCCACGCCGGTAGTTCCGCAAAAAAGAGCGTATTCTTTCTGGGTAGAAGGGTCTGTCCAGCCCCAGCAATCGCTGCCTTCTGTAGTGGTGTTGCCAAGTTCGTTAAGAGGTACGAACCCCATTAAATCGTAATTGTTACAGGGGTAAATATCGGCAAAACCATTTTCGCAAAAAGCTACGGGCGCCAAATTATATTCGTCGCAGATGTCTCCAATGCCATCGCCGTCGGCGTCTTCCTGATCGGGATTTGGCTCAAAAGGGCAATTGTCAATATCATCATAAACGCCATCTTCATCTGTATCAACAGTTTCAACAAGGTCTTCAATGGGTTCAGTCTTGCAAGAATGCATTGCAGCCATCAGTAAACATGCAAATATCAGTAGGTAGCCGGTTTTGAGGTTTTTCATGTCAACTTTTTGTGTTAAGAACTAAATCGGTTTAGTTTTAGTATAAAAATAGTAAAAACAAAATTAGCTTCTTATTTTTGTGCCATGATAGAAGATAAAAACCAGCAGCGTACACCGTTAAGTGAATTGGGGGAGTTTGGATTGATTGACCACCTGACCAAAAATTTTAAAATTCAACAAAAATCGACCGTAAAAAGTATTGGCGACGATGCGGCGGTTTTGAATTTTGAAAACAAAAATGTGGTGGTGACTACAGATTTGTTGGTGGAAGGCGTGCATTTCGATTTAAGCTACGTGCCATTAAAGCATTTGGGTTACAAAGCGGTTATCGTGAATCTTTCGGATGTTTATGCCATGAATGCCAAGGCTACGCAAATTACGGTGTCCATTGCGGTATCGAACCGTTTTCCTTTAGAGGCTTTGGAAGAATTATATGCCGGAATTGAAACAGCAGCTTCTATTTACAATATTGATGTTGTTGGCGGTGACACAACGTCTTCTACTACGGGGTTATTGATTTCTGTAACGGCTATTGGCGAGGTTGAAGCCAATAATGAAACTTACAGAAGCGGAGCCAAACCAAACGATTTGTTGGTGGTTTCGGGCGATTTGGGTGGTGCTTATATGGGGCTTCAGGTTTTAGAACGCGAAAAGGAAGTTTATAAAGTAAATCCGCAAAACCAACCAGATTTATCACTTTACACTTATATTATTGAAAGGCAATTGAAGCCCGAAGCCCGAAAAGATGTTGTGAAGCTATTGGAGGATTTAAAAGTAAAACCAACATCGATGATTGATGTGAGCGATGGTTTGTCTTCTGAGATTATGCACTTATGTAAAAATAGTGATGTGGGTTGCGATTTGTATGAAGAAAAAATTCCGTTAGACCCCCAAGTGATTTCAACCTGCGAGGAGTTTAATGTTGATAGCACAACGGTTGCGTTGAATGGTGGTGAAGACTACGAATTGTTGTTCACCATTTCTCAGGACGATTACCCGAAGATAAAAGCCAATCCGCATTTAACGGTAATTGGGCACATGAAACAGGCCAAAGAGGGTATGCATCTAGTGACTAGGGCAGATACTAGAATACCTATAAAAGCACAAGGTTGGAAAAATTTTAATGCCTAAAAACCAATAAGTGGTCTTGTTTGAAAGAAGTTTGTTTGTTCACCGCTCTCAAAATACGGCGGTTGTGAACACGTTCTAAAACCTCGTTGATTTCCTTGAATTTTGGAGTGAGTTCGGTTAAACGCCCGTTGCTATTTGTTGTAAACTCTTTTTTGCAGTTTTTACATTGGTATTCGGTCACGTGATAAGTAACTTGTTTTGTTGCTTTAATATCATGCCCGAACACTTTGCAGTGTATGCTTTTCATTTTCGCTATTTAATTAAATTTTAGTGAGAGCACGTTAAATTATTAAAAAGCGATGAAAAATAGTTTGTGTGTGTTAATAGATCGACGAAGCGAATGTTTTTTCCTTTAAACGTTCAGTTCTGGAATGATGTATGCGTTCTAAAATGGCGTTAATCTCTTTAAATTTAGGGGTTAGCTCAATTAAATTTCCGTTGCTGTTTGTGGTCAATTCCTTTTTGCAATGTCTGCATGTGTATTCTTTTACGTGGTAGGTCACTTTCTTAGTAACTTGATAATCGTGCCCAAAAAGATTGCAGTACATTCTTGGGATGAGCAAGGGTTTGTTAGTAGGTTTTTTCATGATTTTTGGTTTTAGGGTGCCTAAATCTAAAAATAAAAAATCAATACATCGTTAAAAAGTTAATTATTTTCGACGAAATACAATGCCGAGTGTAGGAATTCGCTTTTATTTTCGATATGGCTCATGTGGCCATCAGGGAATTCTACTACGTTAACTTCTGTGTTTTGGGTTTGAGCGATTAGTGAATTGTAATCCAAAACAGGGTCTTTTTTTCCTAAAACCATCATTTTTTTAAATGGGGTAAAATGCAGGAGAGCTTCGCGGTCGTTGCGTATTTTCATGCCCTCAAGGGCGGCAACAATACCTTGCAGTGGGGTTTGTTGGGCTTCTTTGGTAATTTGCTTTATGGTGTCAGCAAATAGTTTTCTGTTTTTAGGACGGAACAAATTGGCAATGGCCATCCGGATAAAGGTTTTGTGGTTTTGTTTAACGGCTAAAATGGCGCGGTCTCGGTTTTGTTTTTTCTCTTCGGAATCGGCACGTGCGGTCGAGTTCATTAAACAAAGTCCGCGTAAAGCATCCGGATTATTTTCCGCGAAAGCGAGCGCTACATAACCGCCCATGGAATGCCCGATAAAAGTAGATTTACGGATTTTTAGTTTTTTGAGTACAGCTTCAACAGCTTCGGCCATAAGTTCCATGGTGTGCACATATCCCAAACAGCCCGTTTTTCCGTGGCCCAAAAGGTCAATGCAAATCACCCGATTTTTTTTCGAAAGTTCTGGAATAAACGGTTCCCACATGTTGGCGTTCTCTAAAAAACCATGCAATAAAACCACAGCCTTTCCTTTTCCTTGGTCGGTGTAAAAAATGTTGGTGCCTTTGTGTTCTAAAATCATATTGACATTATCTTTTGCAAAGATAAAATCATGTGTTTTAAAAAACTAAGCTTTCACCTTTTTAATGGCTGTAAAAGCTTTATCGACAAATTCGTCTTCTACTAAAATGGTAAACTCGTTGGTGGTAGAAAGCACTTCGTAAAGCACTACGCCCTCCCAGGCCAAGCGTTTAAAGAAATGGTAATAGAGCCCGGCAATTTTTGAGTTGTCTTGTGGCAAGTTGATGCTAATGGCCGATAGTCCGTCCTGCACCGCCAAAAACCGTTCGTTTTTCAGCGAGTCTTTTACAAAGTCGTTTAAGCTACTGGAAACAATAATGTTGCTTTCGTGGATGCCGCGGGTAAAGGTGTAAAAGAGTTTCGATTCTTGGTTGATGCGTTCTAGGATTTTGGCGTGATTATCAATAATGGTGTCTGAATTTTTTACGGTAAAATCAGTCAGATTTGAGCGCACGGTGATATCGCCCAAATTTTGAATCACGCGTTTCATTTTAACCGAATTGGAAAGAGCAACGGGCGGATTGTAGCGCCTCAGTGCCATCATAATAGCGCCCGGTTTTACGTCCTTTTTTAGCATTTTGCTAATGGGTTCGGTGAGCTCAATGGCCAGTGCGCTAAAATTGATAATATTCCGCGAAAGCGCTTCCTCCAAATAAGGTTGTGCTATTAAAATGTCTTCAACACAATTCGATACTGTTTTCATAATGAAATCACTGTTAAATATTTAACATTATGTGTAAAAATAAACAATTTTTTTAAAAAATAGTGTTGGTATATAAATGAATTATAATTTTGCACCTCAAATTGATGAAAATGAAACATCTATGACGAAAGTGTCGTTTTCATAAAGAATGATTATATAGATGTTACATGGGACGGTTGAAAAACAATAGAAATAAACGCATGAAAGTATTAAAATTTGGAGGAACCTCGGTTGGATCGGTTCAAAATATGGCCAATGTAAAAAGCATCATCAACGATGGTGAAAAGAAAATCGTGGTGCTTTCTGCTATGTCGGGCACTACCAACCAACTGGTGGCTATTGCAGAAGAAATAAAAAACGGAAATACCAATGAGGCTGTTGCGAGAATAAATGCTCTTGAAAAAAGTTACGGCGTAACCATTGATAATTTGTTGGCCCAAGCCGATTTGAATGAAGATGTAAAAGACTATGTGGCCAAAGTATTTGCGTTTTTAACAACTTGTACAGGAAAGGCTTTTTCAGAAAACTTGGAAAATCAAATGGTTGCCCAAGGCGAGTTGCTTTCAACTTATATGTTCAACAGCTTTTTGAAGCAGGAAGGTGTGAGTTCGGCTTTGTTGCCGGCATTGGACTTTATGCGCATTGATGAGTTTAAAGAACCAAATTTAGATTATATAAAAGAGAAATTGAACGCGGTGTTCAATAATGCCGAAGAGGCTCAAATTTACATCACCCAAGGGTTTATCTGTTTGGATGATAACGATAATATTTCCAACCTTCAAAGAGGCGGAAGTGATTATACGGCTACTATTATTGGTGCAGCGATAAAAGCGGAAGAAGTACAGATTTGGACCGATATTGACGGCATGCACAATAACGATCCGCGTTACGTGGAAAACACGCATCCTATTTCAAACTTGTCGTTTGATGAGGCTGCCGAGTTGGCTTATTTCGGGGCGAAGATTTTACATCCGCAAACGGTGACTCCGGTTAGGGCCGATCATATTCCGGTGCGTTTGAAAAACACTATGGACCCTGAAGCTCATGGTACTTTAATATCAAATGCCACTTCAGAGAATGGTATAAAAGCCATTGCTGCAAAAGATGGCATTACGGCCATTAAGATTAAGTCGGCACGCATGTTGCAAGCTCACGGTTTCTTGAAAAAAGTGTTCGAAATTTTTGAAGCCCACAAAACATCAATTGATATGATTACCACATCAGAGGTAGCGGTTTCATTAACTATTGATGACGATAGAAATTTAGATAACATTCTTGTTGAGCTTGATAAAATTGCCACTATCGAGGTCGATAAAAACCAAAGTATTGTGTGTTTGGTTGGGCACTCTGTGGTGAACCATCAGGATACTTATAAATTGTTCCAGATTTTACAGGATGTGAAAATTAGAATGATTTCTTACGGTGGAAGCAAAAACAATATTTCATTGCTCATTGATTCAAAAGACAAAATAAATACGCTACAAAAACTAAACGATTATTTATTTGAATTAGTCACTCTATAAAATTATACATTTAGTGTTTTTAGCAAAAAGAGGCTGTCTGAAAAGTTAAATTCTATAGCTAAATCTGAATAGTTTTACATAATGTAATTGTTTCATTCTGAACGCCTGTACTGAGCATCTCGACTCCGCTC
>CAZZDI010000144.1:0-7057 GCA_964653155.1 uncultured Flavobacteriaceae bacterium
CGTCCGCCGCAGGAAGTAAAAAACGAAATCCAAAAATTTTTAAACGAATTGCGTGCCGTGGAACCCAATCAATACTATTACCCCAATCCTGATATTCATATTACGGTCATGTCCATCATTTCCTGTTACGATGGTTTTGATTTGAACCGTATCGATATTCCAAAATATATTGACATCGTCAAAAAAAGCATTGCTGAAACTCCAGAAATTGAAATTCAATTTAAAGGCTTAACGGCATCTCCATCGTGTATTATGGTGCAGGGGTTTATGGCGAACGCTGCTTTAAACACCATCCGGGACCATTTAAGGTTTCATTTTAAAAATTCAGATTTGGAACAAAGCCTCGACCAACGCTACGCCATACAAACGGCACACGCTACCATTGTACGTTTCAGCAATAAAATTGTTAACAAAACCCCATTTTTAAGCACGGTTGAAGCTTTCAAAAATTGTAATTTTGGCACGTTCAAAGTCAAGCAACTCGAATTGGTATTTAACGATTGGTACCAAAAAGAACAGCACGTAAAAACACTGTACCGTTTCAATTTATAAAACCCACAACCGGCCATGGCCAAACGCAATAACGAACACTTAAAAATTAGCGACGCCTTAAAGGAATTTATCCAAACCAACAAACTTGAAAGGGGTTTGGACAAGGTAAATGTGGCCGATGCCTGGACCAAACTTATGGGCAATGGCGTTAACAATTACACCACTTCGGTACAATTGGAACGCGAAACGCTTTATGTACAACTGAGTTCGAGCGTGTTACGCGAAGAATTAAGCTATGGCAAACAAAAAATTATTACCATGCTGAACGAAGAATTGGGCAAGGAAATTATTAAAAAACTGGTTTTAAGATAATTACTCTTTAAAATTTAATAGAAATAATTGCCCAAAATCAAACAATGAATCATAATTTACGTTACCTTTGGTGCTTTAATTTTTATAATACAAACACAATGAGTAAAGGTACCGTAAAATTCTTCAACGATTCTAAAGGATATGGATTCATCGTTGAGGAGGACAACAACAAAGAACATTTCGTTCACATTTCAGGACTAATCGATGAAATTCGTGAAGGTGATCTAGTGGAATTCGATCTACAAGAAGGTAGAAAAGGATTAAACGCCGTAAACGTAAAAGTAGTCTAACGATATACTAGTAACAATTACATTTAAAGCCTGTTTTTAACAGGCTTTTTTTATGCCCAAAAATCACCAAAGCTCAACATTTTGGTATGCCCTTTTTATAAGTTGCGCCGTATTTTTTACGTTGAATTTTTCAATGAGGTTTTTACGGTGCGAAATGGCCGTATGGTTACTGATAAACAGCCTATCGGCAATTTGTTTTGACGAAAAGCCATCGGCCACCAGTTTTAGCACTTCCTTTTCGCGGGGCGAAATTAAACAAGCATTGCTTCCCTCTACTGACTCATTATTTTTTTCCAGTTGTTTTAAACAGATTTCAAATTGCTCTTTGGCTGATAAATCGAAAAAATAGTTCACCATCCAAGTGTCGTCGCCCATTCTGTGCAACGCTATGTCGTGCTTTACAAAAACCGAGGTTCCTGTTTTGCTATTCAAATGATATTTTAAGCAAAACGCAGGGTCAAAAAAAGGTGCCGATAAAAATGATTTAATTTTGTTTTTGATGGTATTTCTTTCATCTTTCTTTATCAAACTGAACCAGCAATTCCAATTGTTATTCAAAATATCGGAAACATCTGTCCCCATTATTTTTTCAAGTGTTGGAGCTCCGAAGACAAAAACACCTTTTTCTAAAGAATAAATAACCACGTTCAAATGCTCTAGCCCATTGCAGGATTGGACTAATTTTGAAATTTGACTGGCTAATGTCGCCTCATTTGAAGCTGAAAATTTAATATGATTGATTTGCACCCCCATAACCTTTGATTGGATTACCGATTCAACTTATTTTAGAATTTTAGGGAGCGCTATTTCAAAAAACAGAACGAGAGACCTTTTCTATTTTTAGTTTGTGTATTTTGAAAAAACTACTTTGCTATGGTCATTTTCCAACGTTGCACCACATAAATATATTCATTTTCAAAAACTTAAACAAACTAAAACAAAAAACACCAAATAGGCTGAACTTACCGTTCAACACATTTGATGTTTTTTCAACTAACTAAATATAAACTAAATAACCAACGACACTAATTTATTCAACACTATAGTGATTACTCTATTTTTAAAATGACCGGCCTTGATTTTGTTCACTCCCGCTTTGACCAAAGCCTGCATGACCAACAGATCTTTTTGGCTTTTTAACAGCCATTCCAGTTCGTTTTTATCAATGGCTCCGGCTATAAACAGACCGCTCCACTTTTTTAGTTTTTCTTCAGAGTTTTTAAGGTATTCTTTCATATCGTCAACAATCAGCTTACCTTCATCGCCAAATTTATCGGTAGCTTCGGCAACAATTTCTTCTTTAAGCTCCTTTAGTAATTTTTCGAAATCCATGATCTTATTGTATAAATTGATTGATAAATTGGGTTAAGGCATTCTCGCTTTTTTTGTCCTTTTGCTCTTCGTAGTGAATCATTAAATCGAAAGCCTTTTCAATTTGTGGCTTGGCTTCATCTTTAAACGCTTCGTTAAGCTGCCCTTTTGTTTCCCAAAGTTTAAGGTAACTGCCCATTAAATGCTCGTCGCTACTGATGAGCTCCCACATTTTTAGGGTAATCTCGTTTTTCTGTTTGCCGCGTTCATAAATGACCATCCGTTCCATTTCGTTTTTTAAATCGGTTACCTGATCTTCAGAATCACTAAACGGACGCGTACTTTTATCCATTAAGCTTAAGGCTTCCAACTTGGTCTGTATGGTTTCCGTATACGTAAAATGATCATAAATACTGGTGCAACTGAACATAGTTACCGAAACCACAATGGCCATCAATACTGTTTTGAGTTTTTTCATAATCATTGATTTTTGTTGTTGTTTAACGTGAATAATGTTTAAGGATATATGCGTCACTTCGAGTAAAATTCTGCAAGAATTTTTTATCGAGAAGTTCATTTTTAACAGAAATTTTCTTGTTTTCGATACAACTTACACTCATTTCAATCATAAAACCCACTCTAACTGACGAAAATTTCTTATCATTATTCACGTTATTTATATTGAAAAATCTTCTGTTTTTTTCTAATTACCGCCCTCCATCCGTTTAATTTTTCAGCATCTTATGCGTAAACTTCAACACAATAAATTCAGCTGGTCTTACCACGGCCATGCCTATTTCAACATTCATATTTTGATTTAAAATATCGGTTGCCGTCATGGTCTCCCCCAAGCCCACCTTAACAAAAAAGGCATGCTCGGGTTTTGAGCCTGCCAAAGCTCCCGAACGCCATTGCTGGGTTAAAAAGTTTTCGATTAAGGCTTTAATTTTTGCCCATGTGCTGGCATCGTTCGGCTCAAACACAAAATGTTGGGTGCCTTTTTTAACCAATTCTTCAACCATATTAAAAAATCGTCTCACCGAAATATAACGCCATTCGTTATCGTTTCCTGCCAAAGTACGGGCACCCCAAACCAGTGTGCCCTTCCCCGGAAATTCCCGAATGGCATTGATTGATTTTCCACTGTAAACATCAACATTCAAATTATCGTTCATTTGATTGTTGATTGAAAACGCAGGGGCTACCACATGGCTTAAACTCACGTTGGCAGGCGCTTTCCAAACCCCGCGCGTATTATCCACTTGGGCATAAAGCCCAACAATAGCAACAGATGGTGGCATTACCGCATAAAACGCATCCAAATACCTTTTTACCGCCCTGTAAACCAAAATATGGTCATCAAAAATCGCATTATCTAAATGCTTTCCTTTTAAAACGTCATCAATGGGTGTGCCTCCATCATTAATTTCTTTGTGTTCCGCGATGGTAATTTTAGCATCTTCGGTTAAAATATTGATATTGGTTTTTAAGTACGGAAAATAGGCGGCGCCAAACTTCTCTTCTTCTTTTATGTTGCTGGTATGCGTTCGGAAGTTGAGAATATCAGCTTCAGCCGATGCTTTGGTATGCGCCCCAACCACATCGAAAACGCCAAACCGATCGCGCCGTTTCAAGCATTGTTTGAGAACAGGATCAGAAAAATAGGATTGATAATTCGTCGGACTTAATTTTGAAGCATCGGGACTTACAATTAACGTCACTTCGTCTACAGTTTCCAAAGCTTCAACACCTTTCTTTATATCCGCTTTATTAACGTCGCCTTCGTCATTTTGAATCCCCGTCGACACCACATAACAATCACCTCCGCCATTGGCAAAAAACAATTGCATGGCATAATACATAGGATTGCTTGGGACTAAATCGGCGGCATTTGTTGGATTTCCATCAGCCCAAGCAACATCAACATTTGAAATATTACCACTTTGCTTTTCAACCTTAATCTTCACATTGAAAGTTTGAGGCACTGAAGTTCCAAAATAATGCTGATATTCAGAAAGCGATGAAATTCTTTGGGGTTGAAATGTACTAACACCATTTAGCAACTGGGTGCTACCGATAAACCCCGGAACGGCCGTTTCTACCTGAGCGATGGACGACGGAAACCGACCAACATTCTGGATATAAACTCCCGGAGATTTGTAAAATTTAGCCATAGTGCCTATCGATAAGATTTTTAAAAAATGCAGCGCAGATCTATTTTCACTGAAAAGCACGAGCACCTCCACCTCCAAAAGAGGCTTAGTCTTACAAAATAGTTATAATGCGAGAATTTATCAATCCCCATTTTTGGGGATTTGGCTTATTGGTTCAGGCACAAAAAAAATCCCGCCAAAAGCGGGATTTTAAAATATGATATGTATATTTTTTTAGAAAGTATCGCGACCTGAAAAGTGAAAAGCACCTTCAATAGCAGCGTTTTCATCGCTATCGCTACCGTGTACCGCATTTTCGCTTATAGAATCGGCGTACAATTTTCTAATAGTACCTTCGGCAGCATCAGCAGGGTTTGTGGCGCCAATTAAAGTTCTAAAATCCTCAACAGCATTATCTTTCTCCAAAATAGCAGCTACAATAGGGCCACGCGTCATGTACTCTACCAACTCCCCAAAAAACGGACGCTCCTTATGGATCCCGTAGAATTCCTCGGCATCAGCTTTGGTCATTTGGGTTAATTTCATGGCTACGATTTTAAATCCAGAAGCCGAAATTTTTTCTAATATCGCACCAATGTGTCCTTTTTCAACTGCATCGGGCTTAAGCATGGTAAATGTTCTATTTGTTGCCATTTCTGTGTTTTTATTTGTGCTGCAAAAGTAATGTATTTATACTGAAAAGCAAGTGAGTCAATTTTAAAATTATCGTATCTTCGCCCCCTATGGAAAAACATGATATTGCAGGCGTTAAAGCGTTATTGAGCACCAAAAAGAAGATTGTTATCGTTCCGCATAAAAACCCCGATGGCGACGCTATTGGTTCGTCACTTGGGCTTTGCCATTACCTTTTAAAAGGCAACCATAAAGTACATGTTGTGGTGCCCAACGAATTTCCTTCGTTTTTAAAATGGATTCCGGGCAGTGATGCGATACTGAAGTACGATTCGCAATCGCGGTTTTGCGATTCCCTGATCAACGATGCCGATGTGATTTTCACTTTAGATTTTAACGCTTTCCACAGAACAGGCGATATGGAACCGGTTTTGGCCAACAGCCAGGCCATTAAAATGATGATTGACCACCACCAATCGCCCGACGATTATGCCCAATTCACATACAGCGATGTGAGCATGAGTTCCACCTGCGAAATGGTCTATAATTTTATTGACAGGCTTGGCGATGCCAACTTAATCGACAAAGATATTGCCACTTGTTTGTACGCGGGCATTATGACCGATACCGGGTCGTTCCGATTTGCTTCAACCACCAGTACCACCCATCGCGTTATCGCAAAATTGATTGAAAAAGGCGCCAATAATGCCGAAATACACAACAACATTTACGACAGCAACAGCTACGAAAGGCTTCAGTTATTGGGTCGGGCACTCAGTAATTTAAAAGTTATTCCCGAAGCCCGAACGGCTTACATCACGCTTTCACAGGAAGAACTCAACCAGTTCAACTACAAAAAAGGCGATACCGAAGGCGTGGTTAACTACGGCCTGTCTTTGGATGGCATTGTGTTGGCCGCCATTTTTATAGAGGACAAGCAGGAAGGCATTGTTAAAATATCGCTGCGTTCTAAAGGAAATTTCTCGGTAAACGAGATGTCGAGAGCGCATTTTAACGGTGGTGGGCACATTAATGCCGCGGGCGGTAGAAGCGAACTGACTTTAAACGAAACGGTTGAGAAATTTATTAGTATATTGCCTAGTTATAACAAAGCCCTAAACAATGAGTAAACTAATAAAAATCGCTTTTGTTTTATTGCTTATTGGCTGTAAAACCCCCGAAGCCCGCCGGCCCATTTCGGTAAAAACAGGGTCTTTTATTGATATTTCGATAGAACAGAACAAAAAGCTAAATGCCAAGGAACAAGCTTCCATTGAAAAACTCCTGAAAAAACAACAATTGGATTATCACGCTTCCGAAAGCGGTTTTTGGTACTATTACAATAATAAAATTGAAAACGATACTTTGAAAACACCCAATGTTGGTGATATCGTTAACTTCAATTATGATGTAAAATCGCTTAACGGCTCGGTAATTTATTCAGCCGAAGATTTAAAAACACAAACCTACGCCATGGATAAAGAACAATTGTTCACAGGACTTCGCGAGGGTTTAAAACTGATGAAAACCGGCGAAACCGTTACGTTTTTATTTCCGTCGCAAAAGGCTTATGGTTACTACGGCGACGAAAACCGCATTGGCAGTAACACCCCTTTAATTTGCGAAGTTACCGTAAACTCAATCACCCCTAATGAAACGAATTAACATGGCACAACCCCATCTTTTTGGCAAAGTTTTATTGTTAACTTTATTGATTCAAATGACCGGCTGCAAAGCCCCTTATCCCGAATTGGAAGACGGCATGTATGCTGAATTCACAACCAACAAAGGGGTTATGGTCGCCAA
>CAZZDI010000145.1:0-6893 GCA_964653155.1 uncultured Flavobacteriaceae bacterium
TTTTTGGCAATTAAAATCTTGATGATATCGCAAACAAAGTAAGAAAGCAGCATCCCAAAAATAAAAACCAAACTACCATTTTCGGATCTGGTGAGCGAATCGCCCAAAACAATAAAACCCAACCAGCCCAGCAGCACACCAATGTTAATAAAATTAAGCAAAAAGCCTTTTATAAAGAGTTTGCCATAGCCTTTTTTGAGTTCTACTTTATGGAATTCCTTCACAATGGATCGAAAGGATTTTGAGGTTTTCATAAACGAAATGACCCCATAAACCATCAATAGCACCCCGCCAAAAATGAGAAAATTGGGGTCGTTGCTTATTTTTCCACGAAGGTTGTTGGTGCTATAAAACGCAATAATGATGAAAATGATATCGGCCAAAATAACGCCCAAATCGAAAATTAAAGCACTTCTAAACCCTTTGGTGGCACTGGTTTCCAAAAGCACAAAAAAAACCGGCCCGATGGTAAAAGCGAGAATGATGCCGAAAGGTACAGCCGTTAAAATATCGTCAATCATAGATGTTGAGAGGGTTTCAATACAAAGTAAAGAAATATTTTAAAACTTTATACAGATATGTGCTCCTAGATCGTAACCAACAAAAAAGATGATTACCCGTAAACATACCTAATAAAATAAACCACTAAGGATTTGAAACCAAATGTTTACTGAAAGACGCTTTGTCAAGCTCAGCGTGGCTCTTTCCTTTAGGCTATAGATGATCAGCAAAGTTAGGTTGGGCCTTTGTTTTCGATTAAGACAGGCTTTGCCGAAGCTTAGGCAATAAAACGGATATTCAAAAAAAAAAGAGTGCCATTTTAAAAACCGCACTCTCAATTCAACATTCTACTAAACTAAACTAATTTTTTATCAGTTTTAAACTGTTAACACCTTGTTTTGTTTTTACTTGTGCAAAATACAGCCCTGCTTTTAAGGCAGAACCATTAATTATAGCGTTTTTACTATTTGGGTTTAAGGACAATACTATTTTGCCCAGTGCATCAAACACATGGATTGATTCTATTTGGATATCGGACGTCCTAACAATCCAGCTACCCGTTGTGGTGGGGTTGGGATAAACTTTAAAGACCTTTAAAACATGGGAAGATGTTGATAAACTGGCCACTTGCTGCACATCGTCAAAGTAAAAAGTTGAGGTGTTACCACCATCTCCTAAATTTCCAAAATCAAACATAAATGCCACACTATCGAATAAACTAGCACCTACCGTTGAAAAATCCCAGCTTAATGTTTCCCATTGGCCAGAAACCGTAGTTACCGCATCGCGTTCTGTAGCATTTCCTCTATTGGACTGTTGCTCAAGTTTCAATTTAACTGTTGTTCCCACGGGAGCTTCAGTCCATAGCTTTAAGGTTATATACTTTTTAGAAGTGAAATCTAATGTTCCTGCCAGGTTTATATATGCTCCGGCCCAAACCATACCACCATCTCTAACTATTTTAGCTAAATTGGAACTTGAATTACCCGTACTTTGAGGTGCTTCTACAATTTCTACAGTACCTGTGCCCCCATCAAAATTAGTAAAGTCTGTTGTGGTTGGCCCTGTTTCGAAATCAAATGGTAAGCCCGTATTTTCTACAGGAGGCTCACAAACATCAGCGTTATATGCAAATGCCATTCTTCCGAGGTTAAATTCTCCATTGGTGGCAACGAGCCTTAAAACATGAATACCTGCTGTTAAGTTCACGTTACTAACCGTTTTAGTACTCCAATTTGTCCAATCGCCTGTGTATTGAAGGCCTACGTCCAGACTCACTTTTTCGCCATCCAATTCCAGATAAAACGGTCCGCCACCGCCTGTATTTCCACAGGCATAGCGCAAGCTTAAATCGTAGCATCCTGTGGTTTGTACATTAACCGTATATTCCAACCATTCGCCTCCAGAAACCCAGCCAACTGTTGCGCCTTCGGAAGCATCAGAAACGGCATCTACGTCTTCATTGGTCCTAAAATCGCCATTATTTCCTATTGACGAATCAAAATAAGCTATGTTTTGCCCCTTTCCGCCTTCAAAGATATCATAATGACCAGCTTCAACAGTTCCAGGAATTACAAGTGGGGTTCCTGAATATGGCACTTGGTCTCCAACCTGAATGGTAATGATATTGCTTAAACCAAAACTTGATGTTGTGTATATTTTTGCATACATGTTATAAATACCTAGTGACAAATTGCCGGTATTAAACTCGTAAGGTGCTGTGGTATCTTCACCAAGTAATGTTGTTTCATTATAAAACTCTACCTTGGTAATTCCGCTATCGGAAGTTGCAACCGAAAGATTGGCATGACCATTTTCAACGGTTTGATAAGTATCTGACTCTAAAACACCCGAGACATTAGCGCCTTTACTTGTTATCATTTCATTGGCAGGGACATCAAGCGTAAAACCGTCAGAGAAAGTTACGGTAATAGGTGCATCTGAGTAGTTATGCGACACATAGGTTTTGTTTACACCATCATTAAAAACAGCAGCAATAGGATAGTTTGCGGTAATGCTGGCATCTAATTGCCCCATGGCATTCATGGCATGCAACCAATGATAAGTTTGCGCATCTGAAATTCCAAATTTTAAGTTTCTATCTGGACTGGCATTATAAAGAGAAATTGCTTCGGCAGGATCTAGAAACGATAAGTATTTCCAAATGGTATCGTGCCATAAGTTTGGGTTGGTATCGTTTGGGTTTAAGATTCCCGTATTGGCTTTTAACTCATCCCATATTTTTTGAACATAGGCAGTATTTTGTCCCAGATACAAAGATCCGCCATGCATCGGGTACATTTCTATGACATAGGATGCGGTAATATCTGCCGTCCAAAAGGTGCCGTTATCATAAGAGTTTCCCCAAACCCGCGATACCAAACTATACGGGTGAGATGGATTGAAATTACGCTCATACATATCGAACCAATACTCTTCTACTGCTGTTTGCTCTGTGGTGTACAAATAAATGCCCAAATCTCTAATAGCATCATTTTCGGTAATAGTACCCCAATGAATTAATGAGGAATTAAACTGCATACTCTCTGAAGTGGACTCTTGATCATTTCCTTGTGGAAACGTTGCAAATCCATTAGCCCAACAATGCCCTGCATAAGGACTAAAATTTCTTAAAAATGGAAATTGTGCATCATTTCTATTAGGCGATGCGGCGTCTCTAATAAGGAGATTAACCATGTCGCCCCAATCGTTGGCCCAACCAGGTTCAAATTGTTCCATAAATGCCGCGGCATGAATAAAATACCCCCAATGGAAATGGTGGTCGTTAATGTTATTGTCTTGACCGTGTCCTGCCGGGTAGCCTAACATGGCAGACCAATCATTGTTATAGTAAAATAAAAAAGCCACTTCGCCAGATTCGTAGGTTAGCCAATCTTCCAACCGTTCTTTAATAGTTGCAATCATTTTATCTCTCGCCACAATATTGCCCATTTGGTCTGCTATTCTGGCTGTTTGGATTAAACGATTCATAACTTGCCCTTCGTTATAGGAATCTGTCCATGTTGCCAAACCATCATTCTCTATTTGAGCAATTTTTGCATGTAAATCGGCAGGATTGAAGTCTGGACTGAAATTTGCCACGTTTGGCATTGTAGGGAGGATGCCTTTAAAAGTGTTTTCGGTTGTAAATGTATTGCCATTCAAGGTTCTTAACTCGCCTCTTACAGTACTATAACTATATTCATTAGGAATTGCCGATCCTGATGATAAGTTGTTCCATTGGTGCGGTAATAGCCCCATGAGCATGTTTGTATTGGTAGAAGATCCATCTTTAACGTTAACCGTGGCCGTAAAAGTGGTATTTACTTTTGATGTATTTTCATTAAAACCCCAAGACACTTGAGTATCAGTTGGAAACACATAAGCATATTTTTTATATTCGTTCGCCACCAAGCTAACGTTTGGAGCATCTAGTGGGATCATGGCTAATGACCAAAAATTATTTCCGTTTAAAGACGACGTGTATTTGTTACCGTTTTGCGACCAAGTGCTCCCCACAGGCGCATATATAGCAAAATCTGCACCTGCACTAGCGTTTTCAACAATTATCATTTCATTGGAAATTGTTACAGTTCCGGAATTTATAGTTATTTCTGCTACATCATCATTGTCCTTTTCAAAATAAACGAAAGGCATGCCTATTCCCGAAGTTGCTTTCAGGTTATGGGAGCCATCGTTCCAATCCATGGTAACGGTCCAATCTGAATAATCTGAAACCGTTGCTTTGGTTGTGTTCAATCCTGTTAAGCCGACCACAATGGGAGCAGAATCTCCTATGGGCCCCCAAGGAATGTAGGTAACTATTAAACCTTGGTTGGTGGTTTTCATGGTCATGGGATAATTAAATAAATTATCGGCATGATCAAACTTGATTAACGAAGACCACCAATCGTTTGTAGGAACGGGTTTGCCAATAGCTGTACCCGATAATTGAGGAACGCCAGAAGGATAGCCATTTCTTCCTGCCGAATCGGTTCCCGGAAAAGTGGTTGTATAACTTCCGCTGCCCACTACTGTCTGGGCAAAGGATTGCACTGTAAAAACTAGTAATAGAACAAAAAAGAAGCTTTTTGCCCACCGGAATTTGTTTTTCATTTTATTGATTTTTTAGATTGCTTTTCAATAAAGAAGAGGCTGTCTTAAAAGTCATTTAATTTCCGTCTGTCAGGTTGATATTGTCGAAAACAACATTGATTATCAATATATTGAGATATTTCGACAGGCTCAATATGACATAGAATTTAACTTTTCAGACGGCCTCCTCTTTTCATTAACCAAACTACAACTACTGTTTAATAAGTTTGATGCTATTAATCCCGGAGGCTGTTTTAACTTGTGCTAGGTAGATCCCTTTTTTTAATTTTGAAGCGTGTATTTCAACTTCATTAGAGTTAGGAGATAACGATAATACGTTCTTACCTAAAACATTGAATATCTCTATAGATTGAATATTTTGTGATTTTGTTTTTATTTTCCAGTTGCTACTTGTTGGGTTTGGATAGGCTCTGAATGAGATTAATTCTTCTTTATTAGTGCTTAAAGATGTTGAGTTGTAAAAGTAAAGATTGTCTAGCCAAACGGTGCCGTTTCCAACCACTTTGAACTGAAAAACATCCGTTAAATCAACAGGAGGAGTATAATGCGATAAAGGAATATCTACGCTTAGCCAAGTTTCTGTACTACTAATTGGTAACGAATAAAACGTTTCATTGCCCGGGCTTATTAAATAAAAATCTAATGTTGTTGAATTCGCTGTCCAATAATCAACATGCAGATGAGTTAAGCCAGAAACATTTTGAGCGGTATATTCTGTACCTTGATAGTTTAAGCCATCGTACTTTAAAACCTCATTTCCTCCTATATTTTCAATGGTGGCCACAGTAGATTGTCCCCAACCTGGGTTATAATTGGCACCAGCAATATTAGAGTAAGCATCACTAAAAATTGAGATAACTTGATTATTGGTTTCATCATGTACAGGTAACGAAGCTGTACTATTGGGATCTGGCAATATGTTTACGGTTCCATTGGGCACCACTATATTGTCAAAATAAAGTGTATTGTCTGTAGCTCTGTCTGTACCATCACCGTAAGGCTCCACAAAATCTGGGATAATAACAATTTTATTGTAAGTGTTTCCTATTTGTCCCGAAAAATCAAAAGTCAATTCTTCCCATTGATTGGTTACTGTATTAGGAACATTTATTTCATGTGCAGGACTTAGCCCTTCAAACTTAATGGCTACATTGCTAATGGTTGGTTTA
Organism: uncultured Flavobacteriaceae bacterium; assembly: GCA_964653155.1. GTDB lineage: Bacteria > Bacteroidota > Bacteroidia > Flavobacteriales > Flavobacteriaceae > Flavisericum. Next base: position 5,787 of record CAZZDI010000145.1, read on the forward strand.
TAAACCATAATTTTTACGGTAGCATTGGATACGTCAAAAGTAAATTCGCCAATATCTGAAGAATGGCATAGTGCCCAGTTATTGTCTGTAGCATATGCAATAAACTCAACAACTTTATTTGAAGTATTGATACCTCCGCTTACCGGATTGTCTATTTGTGACACCGAAGGAGCTGTTTCAGCAGGAGATAATGCCCAATCACTACCTATTCCGTCAGTTTCAAAATCTACAGTAACCGATGAAGATGCTGCCAATGCATCACCAACAGCACCCGATACATTATCTATATAGGTTGTACTATCAAATGGTGGGTTAGCAAATCCAGCCGAATAACATGGAAAAAACACCAAAAGTTTATATTGGTCGTTAGGAACAGGTTGCCCGGCATTAGGTGTTGAAAAATCTATTGCTATTGTTTCCCAACCACTTCCTGTATGGCTGAAACTTTTTTCGGTATTTCCTGTAGTACCGTTTAATGATTGTTCTAATTTCAACAGAAAATCTTGCGCAGAAATAGAATATACATCTACTGTAATGGTTTTGCTTCCCGTTGCATCTGTTAAATCAAGGTAATTGGTAGTTAAGGACAATTGTGCGTTTTGCCATGCTTGCCCGCTTGAAGAGCTAACAATTTGTCCTGCATTACCATGGTCTGGCATATCAGAGGGTAAATCTGTTATTCCAACAGAAGTAAGGCCACTGTCGGCTTTCCAATTAGTGCCTATGGTAATATCACTGTCAAAATTAACAGGAATGGCTTGTGAAAGTCCTATCGAAACGGACAAAACGAAAACTAGAAAAGTAATTTTTTTCATAATAAATTAGTTTAAATAATATTTAGTTTTATGGTATTAGTAAATTTATGATTGAATAACCTTGATAGGTAGTTTATGGCCACTACAAAAAACATACAGTACAAAACAAACTTAATAGCAACTTAAGTAATAGCTGTAAACACTACTGTTAAAGAGGTTGTTGCACAAATAAATATTTAAATTATGTGCTTTTAAAATGATTGCTTTTATAGAGATGTTGTGGTCATGTTGTAGTTTATTTATAGCTAAATCTACATAAAATGTCATGCTGACGAAGGAAGCATCTCATTTA
>CAZZDI010000146.1:0-1636 GCA_964653155.1 uncultured Flavobacteriaceae bacterium
GAATAGGGATGAATGTTTCGTGAAATTTAGGTATTTCCATTTCGTTCGTTAAATTGTGTACAACAATTGAATAAACACAATTGCGTTTATCCACATTATATTTATCCCGATAAATATAAAAAATATTCTTACAAGAAAAGAAAGTGGCTGAAATTTAACTCAACTCCATATTGGCATTCAATTCATCAATATAACCCAGTAGTTCGTCTTTCCCTATATCTTTTGAGGATGAGGTGATAAAATAATTGGGCATGGCTTCCCAAAATTCCAAAAGGATGTTTCTGTAGTCTTCAACGTGGCGGGTAATGGCACCGGGTTTCAGTTTGTCGGCTTTAGTGAAAATAATGGAAAACGGAATACCATTTTCGCCCAGCCATTGCATAAACTCCAAATCGATGTTTTGGGGTTTGTGCCTAATATCAACCAAAACAAAGGCGGTAACCAATTGCTCGCGAAAACTGAAATATTGGGTAATGAATTTTTGGAAGGTCTTTTTCGAACTTTTTGAAACACGGGCATAACCATAACCGGGCAAATCGACCAAATGCCAGTTTTTATTAATCAAAAAGTGGTTAATCAGTTGGGTTTTTCCGGGTTTTCCGGAGGTTTTTGCCAAGCTTTTTCGTCCAGTAAGCATGTTGATTAACGACGATTTGCCAACGTTACTGCGCCCAATAAAGGCATATTCGGGCAGCCGGCTGTTGGGGCATTTCGCCACATCGGAATTACTGACAACAAATTCGGCTGTTTTTATTTGCATGGTTATTTCTGTTCCCGTGAAAACGGAAATCTTTTTATTGTATTATGGGCTTAAAATCCTTTTTTATGCAACCATGCATCCATAATCTGGTTGAATTCATTAGGGTGTTCCATCATAGCTGCATGCCCACACTTGTCGATCCAAAATAATTCAGAATCGGGTAGCAAATCATTGAATTCCTCGGCCACCTCGGGTGGGGTCACGTTATCGTTCTTTCCCCAAATAATACAGGTTGGGGTGTTCATGTTGGGTAAATCTTTCGCCATATTGTGCCTAATGGCGCTTTTGGCAATAGCTAAGGTTTTTACAAGTTTGTTGCGGTCGTTTACGGTTTCGTAAACTTCGTCAACAATGTCTTTTGTGGCTACGGCAGGGTCGTAAAATACATCCTGCGCTTTCTTTTTTATCACTTCGTAATCGCTACGCTTGGTGTAGCCGCTCCCCATGGCGCTTTCGTAAAGCCCTGAGCTTCCTGTGATAATAAGTGCTTTGACGGTTTCCGGAAACATTTTGGTATGGTAAAGCCCAATGTGGCCACCTAAGGAGTTTCCTAGTAAAATCACCTCTTTATAGCCTTTAAACTCGATAAAATCGTGTAGGTATTTGGCAAAGCTTTTTACATTGGTTTTAAGGAGCGACATGCTGTAAATGGGGAGCTCTGGAATCAGGATTTTGTAGCCTTTTGAACTGAAAAAATCGGTTACCGAATCAAAGTTACTCAAGCCGCCCATTAAGCCGTGCAGTACAATTATTGGCGTGCCTTCGCCTGCTTCAATGTAGTTGTAGTTGTTCTCTTTTTTTAATCGATGCGCCATTAATAGTGTCAGTCATTCGTTAAAAACAAATATAGTTATTTCATTCAAAAATCCACTATTT
>CAZZDI010000146.1:1736-6832 GCA_964653155.1 uncultured Flavobacteriaceae bacterium
AAAAAACAGCTTTCTGCCGTGCTGCAGGATGGTTTTGTGCTGCGCCGATCGGTGTTCCAAAAATGCTTAGAGCTGTACCCTATGAGCGAATGGCAGGCGTTAATGCAGAAAATGAACAAGCTGAATAAGTTCAAAAAGAAAAATAACGATTTCATTAGAAGATTTACGGCCGGTGCAAAAATTGTTGAAGTGGATGTGAATGGTAGGTTGTTGATTCCGAAGGATTTAACTGTGTTTGCCAATATTTCGAAAAACATTGTGGTGGCTTCGGCAATCAATATTATCGAAATATGGGACAAAGATTTGTACGAGCAGGCCATTGATGATGCAGCGGTAGATTTTGCCGATTTGGCCGAAGAGGTAATGGGACAAGATGACGATGATTATGGAATATCATAACCCCGTACTTTTAAAAGAAACCGTTGACGGGTTGAATGTCGATCCGGATGGGGTTTATGTGGATGTGACTTTTGGCGGCGGTGGCCATAGCAGGGAAATATTAAGCAGACTTGGTGAAAACGGACGGCTGTTCGCTTTCGATCAAGATCAGGATGCTCTTAAAAATATAATTGACGATTCTAGGTTTACGCTCATTAATGAGAACTTTAGATATGTAAAGCGGTTTTTGAAGTTTCACGGAGTGAAGGAAGTAGATGGAGTGTTGGCCGATTTTGGTGTGTCGTCGCACCAGTTTGATGTCGCCGAACGTGGGTTTTCAACGCGGTTTGATGCCGATTTGGATATGCGCATGAATCAGCAGAATAAATTGTCGGCTTTTCATGTAATTAACGAATATGATGAAGAGCAATTAAAACAGGTGTTGTTGCAATACGGTGAGTTGCGTGCCGCGCCAGCCATGGCAAGATTGATTGTAAGCGAACGAAAAACGGAGCCGATTGTGACCGGCGGACATTTAAAAGCGGTGTTAAAGCGGTTTTTGTCGCCAAAACATGAAAATAAAATTTTGGCTCAAATCTATCAGGCGATACGGATTGAGGTAAACCAGGAAATTGAAGTGTTAAAAGAGTTTTTGTTGCAAACGCCAGAGATTTTAAAACAGGGCGGAAGGCTCAGTTTTATATCGTACCACTCGTTGGAAGATCGTTTGGTAAAGCGCTTTGTTAGAAACGGATTGTTTGAAGGTGAGCCAGAGCGCGATATGTTCGGGCGGTTTGAAGTGCCGTTGAAAAAAGTGGGCGGTTTAATCGTGCCAACAAAAGAAGAAATTAAAATGAACAATAGGGCGCGAAGTGCAAAGCTTCGCATTGCCGAAAAACTATAAAATGATTTGTTGTTCTGAAAAGTCCCAGTAGTTGTCGGGGAGGCATGAGAATATTGGAGGTTTCAGAAAGAAAAGGAAAGTAGATTGAAAAAAAACATTTACAGCATATTAAAAGGAACGTTTTTGGTTAGCGATGATGCGTTCAGGAATTGGCGGTTTATCCTGTTCATTTCAGGGTTGGCCATTATAATGATTGCCAGTTCGCACAGTGCCGACCAAAAAGTGTACGAAATTGCAAGGTTGAAGAATGAAGTGAAGGAAATGCGGTCGGCCTTTGTAGATGGCCGTTCAAAACTCATGCGGTTAAAAATGGAATCGCATGTAGTTCAGGTAATGAAAGAAAAGGGGTTGGCGACCTCGGTAATTCCGCCAAAAAAGATAAAGGTAAAATCACAAAACCGATAAAACAGCTTGGCAGTAAACGAGAAAAACATATTGAACCGTTTGTATTTTATCGCCGGATGTATGTTCGTCTTTGGGTTGGCTGTGGTGTTTAAATTATTGAGCATTCAGCTGGTGCAAGGCGATAAATATCGGGCATTGGCCACCGAGCGGGTGGTGAAAGATGTGGTTATTCCGGCCAACCGCGGCAATGTGTACTCCGTTAACGGAAACTTGCTGGCCACCTCCATTCCAAAGTACGATATCCGTTTTGATGCCTTAACGCCCACGGCTACTACGTTCGAAAAATATGTAAAGCCACTTTCTGATTCGCTTTCAAAATATTCCGGAAAACCGGCAAATACTTACGAGAAAGCTTTGCGCAGGGCACGCGTCAATAAAAACCGCTATTATTTGTTGGCCAGAAATATTGGTTATTCCGATTATACCCGATTAAGAAGTTTCCCTATGTTGAGCTTGGGGGCGTTCAAAGGCGGATTGATTGTAGAGCAAAAAACAAAGCGCGAGCACCCTATGGGGGCCATTGCTCAGCGCTCCATTGGTTATGAGCGGTTTGATGACGAGGGCAATGTTACCCGAGCAGGTATTGATGGGGCTTTTGGGGCCAAATATTTAAGAGGGGTTAATGGGCAGCGTAAAAAACAAAAAATAGGCAAGGGCCAATGGAAGCCATTGAGCGATGCCAACGAAATTGAGCCCAAAGATGGCTATGATGTTTATACCACTATAGACGTGAATATTCAAGACATAGCACATCACGCCCTGTTGCGCCAGTTGGAAGAATATGAGGCCGACCACGGCTGTGTAGTGGTGATGGAAACCAAAACAGGCGAAATCCGGGCCATTTCAAATTTAGGAAGAAATGAACAAGGGCATTATTATGAACGGTTGAATTATGCCGTTGGCGAATCCCACGAGCCGGGTTCAACCTTTAAGGTGATGGCCTTAATGGCAGCTTTAGAAGATAAGTTGGTAGATACCTCGACGGTAATTGATACCAAATTAGGGTACAAGCAATTTTATGGCCGTGCTATTTACGATACACGCGGATATGGCAAAATTTCGGTGGCACGAACCTTGGAAGTGTCTTCAAATATCGGTTTGGCAACAATCATTGATGAGGGCTATTCCAAGAACCCAAAAAAATTCATAAACCATTTAAAAGATTGGCACCTAAATGAGCCTTTGGGCTTGCCGATAATAGGAGAGGGCCAACCAGCAATTTATGAGCCGGGACATGATAAATGGAGTAAAAATGCCTTGCCGTCTATGGCTTACGGTTACAACCTGGAATTAACGCCGCTTCAAACCTTAACGTTTTATAATGCCATTGCTAACAATGGAATTTGGGTGAAACCAAAGTTCATAAAGGAGGTTAGGGAACTGGATCGGGTAGTTGAAACGTTTGAAGAAAATAGTTCGGGTGATAAAATCTGTTCCGATAAAACTTTAAAGGAAATCCAAACCATTTTGAAAAATGTGGTGGAGCGCGGAACGGGGCGTTCGTTGTATTCCGAGTACTTCTCGATGGCGGGAAAAACGGGAACGACGCAAACCGAATACTGGATGAAGGACTGGAAGGAAAACCGCAGGTATATTTCGTCGTTCGCAGGCTATTTTCCTGCTGAAAACCCAAAGTATTCCTGTATCGTGGTTGTTCATAAGCCCAGTGTGGAAAAAGGCTATTACGGGGCCGATGTTACGGGGCCAGTTTTCAAACGCATTGCGCAAAAAATATTTACCGATACGCCCATTATAGACGAAGTTGAAAATTTAGAAGTAAAGGTGGCTTCGGTTGAGGAAGAATTTAACGGGTATTATAAAACGGCGCAAACCTATAAAACCATTATGCCAAATGTGGTAGGCCTACCTGCAATGGACGCTTTGGCATTGCTTGAAAACATGCAAGTAGATGTCAACGTGAAATTAAGTGGTTCGGGCATTGTAAAATCACAATCGGTAAGCAAAAATGCTAAACTTAAAAACAAACAAACCATTGTATTGAAGGCTTCATGAAAACATTAAAAGACATACTTTATAAGGTTTCCATAAATGCAGTGGTGGGCTCGACCGATGTCGGGATTTCGGCCATTCAATTCGATTCCCGAAAGATGGAAAAAAATGGGTTGTTTGTGGCGGCAAAAGGTTTGGTGGCCGATGGGCATCATTTTATTGAAAAGTCTGTTGAAAGCGGGGCGGTTGCCGTGGTGTGCGAAACTTTGCCGGAAAAATTAATTGAAGGCATTACGTATATCGAAGTCGATAATTCCCATAAAGCTTTGGCGTTTATGGCGTCCAATTTTTACGGTACGCCATCCGAAAATTTAAAATTGGTGGGCGTTACCGGAACCAATGGAAAAACCACCGTGGCCAGTTTGTTGTATCAATTGTTTAAAAAAGCGGGCTATAAAGTGGGGCTGTTGTCCACCGTAAAAATCATGGTTGATGATACCGAATATAAAGCCACGCACACCACGCCAGATTCGCTAACTATCAATAAATATTTAAGTGAAATGAATGCTGCGGGCGTTGAGTTTTGTTTTATGGAAGTGAGTTCGCACGGCATCCATCAATACCGCACCGAAAGCTTGCAATTTGCCGGTGGTATATTTACCAATTTGTCGCACGACCATTTGGATTACCACAAAACCTTTGCGGAATACCGCGATGTTAAAAAGAAATTTTTCGACAGGTTGCCAAAAAATGCGTTTGCTTTGGTAAATGTAGATGATAAAAACGGGCTTGTAATGCTGCAGAACGCACAGGCAAAAAAATACACTTATGCCCTAAAGCAATATGCCGATTACAAAGCACAGATTTTAGAAAATCAGTTTGGCGGTTTGCTGCTGAAGGTAAATGATACTGAGGTTTGGACAAGGCTTATTGGGAATTTCAACGCCTATAATGTGTTGGCCATTTATGCTACGGCCGATTTATTGGGGCTTGAAAAGGTTGAAATTCTACGCTTGATAAGCGATTTGGAAAGTGTAAGTGGCCGTTTTCAGTATGTGGTTTCAAACGAAAAAATTACGGCCATAGTGGATTATGCCCATACGCCCGATGCGCTAAAAAATGTGTTGGAAACCATAAACAGCATCCGTACCAAAAATGAAGAATTGATTACGGTGGTGGGCTGTGGCGGCGACCGCGATAAAACAAAGCGCCCAAAAATGGGGCATATCGCTACGGCATTGAGCACCAAGGTGATTTTTACGAGTGACAATCCGCGAAGTGAAACCCCGGCCGATATTTTAAAAGATATCGAAGCAGGCGTCGAGCCCCAAAATTTTAAAAAGGCTTTAACTATTGAAGATAGAAAGCAAGCCATAAAAGCGGCCTGCCAAATGGCACAGCCAAATGACATTATTTTAATTGCCGGAAAAGGACACGAAACCTACCAGGAAATTAAAGG
>CAZZDI010000147.1:0-6794 GCA_964653155.1 uncultured Flavobacteriaceae bacterium
CATTATGCCCGCAAACATTCCACATTCCTTGAAAGCCATCGAACGCTTTAAAATGCTATTGACGATGATCAAACAAGAATAATTCAGTCAAGTTCAATAAAACAAAAAAAATTTTACCCATTGATGTTAGTGAATACTCGCAAACTATTCAGTGAGCCCATTTAAAAAACTGCAAATGAAAAGAATAATAGCATTAAACGTTTTGTTCCTCCCTGCCGTTCTTTTTGCCCAACAGCAATTGAGTTTGGAAGAAAGTTATAATTACGCTTTGAAGAACAATCCACTCCGAAATCAAGCAGATTGGCTAAAAGAAAAATCGGACGCTGAAATCAGTATTTTGGAGAAGGGAAAGCTCCCAAAATTGGACGTAAACGCACAGGCCACCTACCAGTCTGATGTGGTTCATTTTCCCGGTTCGCTCCCCAACATGTCCATTGTACCGCCCAATAAAGACCAGTACAGAGCTACGGTTGACGTATCCCAACTTATCTATAAAGGCGGTGCTATCCAAGCACAAACGAAACTAAAAGAAGCTGAATTACAAACCCTGCAACAGCAGGTTGAGGTGGGATTGTATGGATTGAAATATCAGGTAAACCAGTATTATTTCAATGTGTTGCTCAAACAAGAGCAGGCTAAATTATTGGAGCTGAAAAAGCAACAACTTCAGGAACGCTTGAACGAAGTCAAAGCTGCCGTGAAATATGGTGCGGCGTTAACGTCATCCGAGAAAATATTGGAAGCCGAGTTGCTCAAGCTGTCTCAAGAGCAAACCCAAGTGGATGCCGACCGAAAAAAGGCATTGGAACAGCTTTCACAATTGCTCCATCTGGATGTAGCCAAAGATTTAGTGCTGGAAAATCCTAACCTGACCGTTTATAAAAACGAAGAAAACCTCCGCCCGGAATTGAAATTGTTCGCCTTGCAAGAAAATCAATTGACCGTTTCCGAAGCTGCCATCGCCAAGGAGGTCTTCCCAATCGTTTCCGGTTTTGCACAGGCTGGCTACGGAAATCCCGGGCTGAATATGCTGGACAATTCGTTTCAGGATTTCTACATCGTCGGCATCAGGCTTAATTGGAACATCTTTGACTGGGGACAAAACAAACAGAAAAAAAACATAATTCGCTATAACAAAGAGATCGTTTCCACCGAGCGGGAAAATTTCCTGCTTCAAACCGTTATCAATGAGCAGGCGGCTTATAATGACATTATAAAGTACGAAGGTCTGTTACAAAAAGACGATGAAATCATCAACCTCCGTGAGGAAGTGTTAACCTCAGTAACGTCACAACTAAAGAACGGAACCATTCGCTCATCGGAATACATCATCGAACTCAACAACCTCTTTGAAGCCAAGATAGACAAACAATTGCACGAAATTCAGTTGAGCCTGTCCAAATCAAACTATAACGTAATCGTCGGGAAATAATTAACGCAAACAATTAAAAAAATGAAACAATATCAATTCATAATCGGACTTCTGTTGATAGGATCTTTATACTCCTGTTCGCAGGAAGAAAAAGCAGACGGCTACGGGAATTTTGAAGCCACGCAAATAACGGTTTCGGCAGAAGCCAACGGCAAACTGAATTTTCTGAACGTTGAAGAGGGTCAGGAACTCAACGAAGCCGAGCAGGTAGGCCTAGTCGATACCTTGCAATTACATTTGACCAAAATGGAATTATTGGCTTCGCAAGCGACCATCAAATCCAGATCGGGAGTGATTTGGTCGCAAATGGATGTATTGCAGGAGGAACTAAAAAATGCGAAAATCGAACAAAATCGAATACACAATTTATTTGCCGAAAATGCGGCAACACAACAACAAGTGGATCAGGCAGACAGTCGTGTCCGGGTGTTAAATCGCCAAATCAGCAGTGCCGAAAGCCAGAATGCCCCGATTGTGAATGAAGTCAAAGCGATGGATGCAAAAATCGTATCGCTGAATGAACAGCTTACCAAAAGCAAAATCACGAATCCCATAAAAGGCACGGTTTTGACCAAATATGCCGAATCGGGAGAGATTGTGGCTTTCGGGAAACCCTTGTACAAAATTGCTGATTTAAGCCTGATGGAACTTCGGGTGTATGTATCGCAAACGCAAATTCCGGAACTAAGCATCGGCAAGGAAGTCCAAATAAAAATAGATGCGAAAGACGGAATGAAAACCTATCCCGGAACAGTAAGCTGGATTGCCTCGGAAGCGGAATTTACACCTAAAATCATCCAAACCAAAGAAGAACGGGTGAATTTGGTCTATGCTGTAAAGATTGCCGTAAAGAATGATGGCAGTTTAAAAATTGGAATGCCGGCAGAAATGTGGCTAACACAATAACGAATGGGAATTTTAGTAGAAAATATCAGTAAATCTTATAAAAACGTAGCGGCTGTCAAGGACATTTCCTTTGAAGTGAAACCCGGCGAACTCTATGGCTTAATCGGTCCGGACGGAGCGGGAAAAACAACGCTTTTTAGAATTCTGACCACCTTGTTAGTAGCTGATAAAGGACAAGCAAAAGTGGCAGGTTATGACGTAGTACAGGACTATAAGAACATCCGGCACTCGGTGGGTTATATGCCCGGCAGGTTTTCGCTGTATCAGGATCTGACCATTGAAGAAAACCTGAACTTTTTTGCCACCATTTTCGGAACAAGCATTGAGGAAAACTACGATTTGATAAAGGATGTTTACGAGCAGATAGAACCGTTTAAAAATCGCAGGGCAGGTAAATTATCGGGAGGGATGAAACAGAAACTGGCACTTTCCTGTGCCCTTATCCACAAGCCCAAAGTGCTTTTTTTAGACGAACCCACTACGGGTGTGGATCCGGTTTCGCGAAAAGAATTTTGGGAAATGCTGAAACGCCTGCAACAAAAAGACATTACCATTCTGGTCTCCACACCGTATATGGACGAAGCCGCACTTTGCGACCGTATTGCATTAATTCAGGAAGGCAAAATACTGGAAATTGACAGTCCGGAAGCTATCGTGAAAAAATTACCGAAAAAGATTTACGATATCTATGCATCCAATATGTATGGATTGTTGACGGCATTAAAGGATTTTGAACACGCCCACAGTGTTTTTCCATTTGGCGAATTTGTGCATTATACCGATAAACGGGAAGGTTTTGACAGCAATGAACTTAAAATATATTTGGAAAACAAAAACCTGCAAGACGTGAGCATCAACTTAACAGAACCCGACATTGAAGATGTCTTTATGGAATTATCAAGAAAATGAAAGAAGAAAACGTAATCATATCCAAAGGATTAACTAAGCGGTTTGGCGGTTTTACCGCTGTGGATGCCATTACTTTCGAAGTGAAAAAGGGAGAGATATTTGGTTTTTTGGGTGCTAATGGTGCAGGAAAAACGACGGCAATGAAAATGCTAATCGGCATCTCCAACCCAACAGGTGGCGAAGCAATGGTAGCAGGATTTGATGTGCATACCCAGCAGGATGCCATCAAAAAGAATATTGGCTATATGAGCCAGAAATTCGCCTTGTACGATGACTTGACCGTGGCTGAAAACATTACTTTTTATGGTGGAATTTATGGGCTTTCCCGAAAACAAATACGGGAGAAACGCACCAAGCTGATTGAAACACTCGGATTGGGCGAAATTGCCCATCAATTGGTTGGCTCATTGCCGCTGGGTTGGAAACAGAAACTTGCCTTTTCGGTAGCAATGTTGCACGATCCGCAAATCGTTTTTCTGGATGAACCCACCGGAGGCGTTGACCCGATTACACGCAGGCAATTTTGGGAAATGATTTATAAAGCAGCCGATGAAGGCACTACCATTTTTGTCACCACACATTATATGGACGAAGCGGAATATTGCCATCGGGTTTCCATTATGGTAGCCGGAAAGATCGAAGCCTTAGACACGCCAAAAAAATTGAAAGAACAGTTTGAAGTGAGTTCAATGAACGATGTGTTTTTACGTTTAGCAAGAAATATTGAATAAATAAAGTAGTTGAATATGAAGCGATTTTTGGGATTTGTCCGAAAGGAATTTTACCATATTTTCAGGGATAAACGCTCGTTGTTTATCTTATTTGGGATGCCCGTTGCCCAGATTTTGCTATTCGGATTTGCCATTACCAATGAAATCAACAATGTGGACATTGCCGTTTTGAACCAATCCAAAGATGTGAATACCCAGGAAATCACCCAAAAGATTGATGCGTCAAAGTACTTTACGATAAAACGCTTTTTGACCAGTGAAAAAGAAATTGAAGAAGCATTTAAAAAAGGTGATATTAAAGCCGTTATCAACTTTGAAAAGGATTTCAGTGAGCATTTAATAAAAGAAGGACAAGGCAATATTCAAATCCTGACCGATGCCACCGACCCCAATACTGCCAGTGCTATTACCAATTATATCAGTTCGATTATACAGAGCTACCAGCAGCAACAAAACCAAGGTGTTCAGATGGATTACCAAATTCATCCCGAAGTGCGAATGGTTTACAATCCCGAATTAAAAAGTGTATTTATGTTCGTTCCGGGCGTAATGACCATTATCCTGATGTTGGTTTCTGCCATGATGACTTCCATTTCGATAACCCGTGAGAAGGAATTAGGCACAATGGAAATTCTATTGGTCTCCCCTCTAAGTTCCTTTCAGGTTATCGTGGGCAAAGTGGTGCCGTATATTTTCCTTTCAATGATCAACGCTGCGATTATCATCTTTTTAGGAATTACGGTGTTCAAAATGCCCATAGCAGGAAATTTGATTTTATTGGGACTGGAAAGCGTGTTGTTCATCATTACTTCACTGGCTTTGGGTATTTTAATTTCCACGATGGTCAAAACCCAACAAACGGCGATGATGATTTCGCTAATGGGGTTAATGCTGCCGGTGATCTTGTTGTCCGGGTTTATCTTCCCGATTTCAAGTATGCCGCCCCCCTTACAAGTTATCAGCAATATCGTGCCGGCTAAATGGTTTATCACGATCGCCAAGGGGATTATGCTGAAAGGCGTTGGCTTGGGTTATTTGTTGAAAGAAACGCTAATCCTTATCGGAATGACGGTCTTTTTCATTGCGTTAAGTATCAAAAAATATAAAATTCGATTGGAATAATGAAGGTTATCGGATATATCATACAGAAAGAATTTAAGCAAATATTCCGCAACAAGGGAATGTTGCCCATCATCTTTGTTTTACCACTGCTTCAGTTGCTCATTTTATCCAATGCAGCCACTTATGAGGTAAAGAACATTTTATTTGCTTATATCGATGAAGACCGGAGTGCTTCTTCGCGTGAATTAATAGAAAAATTCAATGCTTCGGAATATTTTGATGTAAAAGCATCCTACGTCAACTATAAACAAGCGAGTGAAGCGATGCTAAAAGGCGAAGTGAGTGTGCTGCTGCATATTCCACAAGATTTTGAGCGGAATTTAGTCCGATATAAAAAAACTGACTTAAGCATCACTATCGATGCCATAGACGGAGCAGCTGCGGGCGTGGAAAGTGGCTATATCAATCAGATCATACAAGGTTTCAATAAAAAAATCAGATTGGAACTTTTGTCTTTTTCCAACGGAAACAGTAAACCTGTTCGTATAGAAACTATTCCTTCGTTTTGGTACAACACGACCTTGGATTATAAAACGTTTATGGTTCCAGGTATTTTGGTTTTGTTGGTTACGATGATTACGCTGTTCCTTTCGGGGATGAATATCGTTCGTGAAAAGGAAATCGGCACACTGGAACAAATCAATGTAACACCCATCCGAAAAGGAGAATTTATCATCGGTAAACTCTTTCCGTTCTGGGTGATTGGAATGGGCTTGCTGACCATCGGGCTAATTTTGGCAAAACTCATTTTCAATACCCCGATGCTGGGCAGTATCGGGTTGCTATATTTCTATACCTCATTTTATCTGTTGGTTATTTTAGGAATGGGCTTGTTGATTTCCAATTATACCGATACCCAACAACAGGCAATGTTTATTGCTTGGTTTTTTGTGGTCATTTTTATTTTGATGAGCGGCTTGTTTACCCCCATCGAAAGTATGCCCAAGTGGGCACAGTGGTTTACCGAGCTCAATCCTATAAAATATTTTGTGGAGGTTGTGCGAATGGTGATGCTGAAAGGTGCCGGCCTTACAGATATATTACCCCAGCTCATAAAAACCCTGGCATATGCGTTTGTGTTGAATGTTTTAGCCGTTTGGAGCTATAAAAAAGTGAGTTGATTCTTAATTTATGACTATGAGCAAATTAATAAAATATGGTACATTGTTTTCTTCCTTATGGCTTGCCTTTGTCTTGTTTTCATCATTTAAAGAATTACAAAATTCCTATTCGTTAACCGTAAACGTTGAAAACCTACGCAACTCTAAAGGGGTCGTTCAATATATTATCTATGATTCTGAAGTGAATTTTCCCGATCAAGATTTAAAGAGCTTTTATAAAAAAGGAAAGGCGGAAATCGTTGACAACCGCTCTACATTTACCTTTAAAAATTTACCTAGGGGAGAATATGCCGTACATATTTTACACGATGAAAACAAAAATGGAAAAACAGATATAGGTTTCATTAAACCCAAAGAAGGGATTGGTTTCTCTAATTATCAGTCAATAACTTTAAGAAACAGACCCAATTTTTCTAAAGCAAGTTTTGAATTAAATGCAGACAAAACGGTTGAGGTAAAGGTAATTTATATGTAAGCCTTAAAGATAAGAGTAAGTACATTTGCAATGGTCAACTTCGTCAAAGAAGTTTTTCAGGTCAATATCCACAATGTGGTTTAATCCTGAATGGATGT
>CAZZDI010000148.1:0-6786 GCA_964653155.1 uncultured Flavobacteriaceae bacterium
CCGTCTTTTCCATCTTTAAGTTGGATGCCAATTTCGGCAAGCTCGTCCCTAATTTTATCAGACAAGGCGAAATCTTTGTTGGCTCTGGCTTCTTGTCGCAATTTTATTAAAACATCAACAGCTCCTGTCAGTTTATCGGTTCCAGTGTTGTTGTTCGTGCTATTTACCAGCCCCAGTACATCAAAAACAAAACCGTTTATGGTGTCTTTTAAAGTCAGTAAATCGGCTTCAGAAATGGTCTCTTTGCCTTCTTTTATTTGGTTGATGTATTTAGCGGCTTCAAATAGGTGCGCGATTAAAATGGGCGAATTGAAATCGTCGTTCATCGCATCGTAGCACTTTTGTTTCCAAGAGGCTACATCAAATGTTGAGGTGTCGGAAGTTTTCAGTCCGTTTAAAAGCGCAACGGCTTCCATCAATCTGTTAAAACCTTTTTCGCTTGCCAATAACCCTTCATCCGTTAAATCGAGTACGCTTCGGTACGACGATTGCGCATTGAAAAAACGAATCACGCTTGGCGAATAGGCTTTGCTGAAAAATTTGTTATCGCCCGAAAGCAATTCGGACGGGTTTACCGTATTTCCGGTGGATTTGGACATGCGTTGCCCGTTAAGCTGAAGCATGTTGGCATGCATCCAATAATTTACGGGCGATTTGCCTTTGGCCGCTTCGTTCTGCGCGATTTCGCATTCGTGGTGCGGAAATTTTAAATCCATTCCGCCACCGTGAATATCAAACTGGTCGCCCAAATATTTGGTGCTCATGGCGGTACATTCTAAATGCCAACCCGGAAACCCGTCGCTCCAGGGCGAAGGCCATCTCATAATGTGCTGAGGTTCGGCTTTTTTCCAAAGGGCGAAATCCTGCGGATTCTTTTTGTCGCTTTGCCCGTCAAGTTCGCGGGTGTTGTGTATTAAATCGTCCAGTTTTCGTTTGCTCAACTTTCCGTATTCGTTCGTTTCGTTGAACTTGTGCACATCAAAATACACCGAGCCATTGACTTCGTAAGCAAAACCGTTTTCAATAATGGTGTTGATCAGTTCAATTTGCTCAATAATGTGCCCGGTTGCCGTAGGTTCGATGCTGGGCGGCAAAAAGTTGAAGGTATTTAAAATGTTGTGAAAATCGACGGTGTATTGCTGAACCACTTCCATGGGTTCAATTTGTTCCAACCGTGCTTTTTTCGTGATTTTGTCTTCACCGGTATCGGCATCATTCTCCAAATGGCCGGCATCGGTAATGTTCCTCACATAGCGCACTTTATAGCCCAAATGCTTTAGGTACCTAAAAATCATATCGAACGACATAAAGGTGCGTACATTGCCCAAATGCACGTTGCTGTAAACCGTGGGGCCGCAAACGTACATGCCTACGTAGCCTTCTTCAATGGGTTTAAATGTTTCCTTTTTGCCTGTTAGCGAATTGTATATTTTTAGCTGGTGTTCTTTATAAAGTTGCATTAGTGGGCTGGCTTGGTTGTTTGTTTGGGTGAAATAACTTAAAATTTGGTGTCGAGCTTAATGTAGTCCAAAAACTCACGGCGTGTGGCCATGTCTTTGAATTTTCCACCAAACTCTGAAGTTACCGTACTGCTTTCAATATCTCTGATGCCTCGTGAATTAACACATAAATGTTTGGCATCAATCACGCAGGCCACATCTTTGGTGCCCAAAACATTTTGCAGTTCGCGAACAATCTGAATAGTTAATCGCTCCTGGACTTGCGGGCGTTTCGCGAAATAATCCACAATACGGTTCATTTTTGAAAGCCCAACCACCGAGCCGTTCGAAATGTAGGCAATATGTGCTCTTCCAACAATTGGTAATAAATGGTGCTCGCAGGTAGAATATACGGTAATGTTCTTTTCAACCAACATTTCGCCGTATTTGTATTTATTGTCGAATGTAGAAGCGCTTGGTTTTTTATCGGGATCCAGTCCGCCAAAAATTTCCTTAACAAACATTTTGGCCACGCGGTTTGGCGTGCCTTTAAGGCTATCGTCGGTAAGGTCGAGACCTAATGTTTCCATGATGTGGCGAACATCGTCTTTAATGATGTCTATTTTTTCTTCGTTAGAAAGTTTAAAGGCATCGCTACGCATTGGAGTGTCTTCCGAAGTGCCAATGTGTTCGTTTCCTAAAGCGTCAAAATCTTCTAAATTACTGTCGAATTTCATGTTACATGTATTGTTTTTAACAATGCGGTACCGTTGTTTAAATCTACAGAGCTTTGTTTCAGTGAGTTGTGTTTTAAAAAGCTAACCGATACCCGTTAAAAATTTAGTTGGCAAAGATAAGCATTATACTTTTGTTATGCTTTGTGTTTGCAAATATTTAATACTTACAAAATTTGACGTTAAATTTATGTAAAATCAACAATTTATCTGTTGGTTTTTTGGTTAGTTTTGTTTTGGTTGCCTCTTGTTGGGATTGGCTATGGTTTAAATATTTTAAAGAACGAATAATGAATTGGTTACTATTGGTTGTGGCGGGCTTGTTTGAAGTTGCGTTTGCTTTTTGTTTGGGCAAAGCGAAAGAATCCACCGGGAATGAAATGTATTTGTGGTATGTTGGTTTTTTGCTAACCCTTAGCATAAGTATGGGGCTATTGGTAAAAGCAACACAGGCATTGCCTATTGGCACAGCTTATGCCGTATGGACGGGTATAGGTGCAGTAGGTACCGTGTTGGTCGGTATTTTTGTGTTTAAAGAACCCACTACATTTTTAAGGTTGTTGTTTATTTCTACACTTATTATGTCCATAATCGGGCTAAAGGCCGTATCGCATTAATCAGGCTGGTTTCTGCTGGAAATCTATTTTTAATTTATTTGCATTTTCTGCTCATTTTTGTAATCCAATTGAAAACAAATTGGTTAGGGAAAACTGTTTTCTGTTGAAATTTTGAAGAGCCGCTCGCGAATAAAATTTAATAGGGGAAGAGTAGTGGGAACTTGTTTTGTATAGAATTGAAATTTCCTAAAACATAAAATATTCTGACTGAAAAAAACGAATGAAACCAGAAGATTTAAAATTGAAATTTGTGCCTTTCTACTTAAAATTCCGGACGGTTTTTTTAAGTTTTTAGAGGCATAAAAAGCTATGCTTTTTTTTATATATTAGCCTTGTTGTAATGAACTGAAAATTCAATTTTAAATCACGAAAACGGTCGATAGATATTATTTATAGTGTGTTTTTAATTTGTTTTAAATCAGTTTTTTGTAGCGTTTTGTTTTAACCTTAAATTCAACTTACTATTTCTGGGTTGGATGGTTTTGATTCTTCAAAATATATTTGAAAGATCGGGGGTGATTGCTTTGGTTTTCCTTTGGTTAAAAAGTCTAAAATAAAAATAGTTTTCGGCATTTGTAACATTCCTAAAAATTAAGCTACTTACATTGTAACTAAACCGCCATCATTGAATAAAGAACTAGAACATAGTTTTGTTGAATTGCTGGAAAAGCACCAAAATATTGCACACAAAATTTGCCGTTTGTACACCAATAATTATGATGCCCATAACGATTTATTTCAGGAAATAACCATACAGCTTTGGAAGGCCTACCCGAAATTTAGAGGCGATTCGAAGTTTAGTACCTGGATGTATCGTGTAGCTTTAAACACAGCCATTACACTTTACAGAAAATCGAAACGCACCATACAAACGCAAGATTTTGAAGGTGTGGAATTCAAAATAAAAGCACAGGATTATGATGATACCGAAGAACAACAACTTAAAGTGCTGTACCAAGCGGTACACCATTTAAACGATATAGAAAAAGCGTTGGTTTTCTTATATCTTGAAGATAAGAATTATAAGGAAATAAGCGAAACATTAGGTATTAGCGAAGTGAATGCCCGTGTGAAGATGAACCGAATTAAAACAAAGCTAAAAACCATTTTAAATCCGTAATGCTATGGATGGACTAGAATTACTAAAGAAAGACTGGAATAAGCAACCGGAGCACAAAAAGCTTACGGTTGGTGAAATATACCCCATGTTGCACAAAAAGTCGTCTTCAATCGTGAAGACCTTGTTTTACATTAGTGTGGCCGAATTGGTGTTCTGGATTTTAATCAATACCGTTCCGTATTATACCTCTGACGCCTTTAAAAAACGATTGGATGCCGTATATGCAGACGATGCCACGTTTACCGTGCTTACCATTTTTGGTTATGTGGTGATCCTTTTGTTTATTTTTCTGTTGTTTAAATCGTACAAATCCATTTCGGTAACCGATAGTGCCAAGCAGCTCATGGAAAGCATTTTGCGCACCCGTAAAATAGTAAAGTATTATGTGCTTTATAATTTAATAGTCGCAGGGGCCTCGTTGCTTTTCGGTTTTTATTTTGCGTTTACCCATAATCCCGAATTGGCCGATCAGGTAACGCATTTTAGCCGGGAACAAACCATAATGGCCACAGCAATAGTAGTTGTTTCAACAGTGGTATTTATACTGCTAATTTGGCTGTTTTACAGGCTTATTTACGGCTTGTTGCTAAAACGCTTAAACCGGAATTACAAAGAGCTTAAAAGATTGGGAGATTAAGGTTTAGAAACAACAAAGCCAAGATGTTTAATCTTGGCTTTGTTGTTTTAACAGCGGGTTTATTCAATAATTCCGGAACAACTTACTCTGGCTCCGGCAGCACCCGAAGGCTGCGATGTAAAGTCGTCGGCCCCGGCATGAACAATAATCGCTTTGCCAACAATATTTTTGTTTTCGTCGTCGCAACCAATACACCATTCATCGGTAGTGAACGAAATGGTGCCGTTGCCATTTTCATCGGCAGTAAAGTTGCCAATATCGCCTTTGTGGTAACCTTCGGCAGCGCCCCATTTTCCGTGCGGTTGTGCGGTTGGGTTCCAGTGGCCACCGGCCGATGTGCCATCGTCAGCAGAACAGTCGGACGATTCGTGGATGTGGATGGCATGTTGCCCAGCTTCAAGTCCGCTGATTATGGCCGTCATGCTCACTTGTCCGTCCTCTTCCTTAAAAACCACATTGCCGCTAACATTGCTGTTGCTTTTGGCGGCTAAGGTCATTTTTATTTTTTTAGGGGCTTGCGCAACAACTTCCGTTGTTTCAGTTTCGGTCTCGGTGGTTTTGGTTTCTTTTTTTTCGTTTTTACAGGAAACGAACCCTATTGATAAGGCAATTATTGCCAAACTTATTTTTTTCATTACGGTTTTGTGTTTTTTTGTTTTTTCGAAATTAAAACATTAATGAAACAATAACAAATTTACAGGTTGATATATATCATATTTTAATTTTTTCTTTTACCGTAATTTTGTTGTTTAAATGATAGGTATGTTAAGTTCGTTAATTAATAAGTACAATGTTGCGGGGCCGCGTTATACCAGTTATCCCACGGTGCCATACTGGAATGAAGATACGTTTTCTTTTGATAAATGGAAGAAATCTCTTGTGAAATCGTTCGATGAAAGCAATACGGAAGAAGGCATAAGCCTTTACATCCATTTGCCGTTTTGCGAAAGTTTGTGCACGTTTTGTGGTTGCAATAAACGGATTACTAAGCAGCACAGCGTAGAATCGCCATATATTGAAGCCGTTTTGAAGGAGTGGAAACTTTATTTGGAATTGTTTGACGAAAAACCCACAATAAAGGAAATGCACTTAGGGGGAGGTACACCAACTTTTTTTAGTTCCGAAAATTTAAAACGCCTTATTGACGGAATTTTAAATCCTGCCAAAATTGCAGCAAACCACGAGTTTAGCTTTGAGGGCCACCCCAACAACACAACACGGGAGCACTTGCAGGTACTTTACAATTTGGGTTTTAATCGCGTGAGTTTTGGCGTGCAGGATTATAACGAAACCGTACAAAAAGCCATTCACCGCATTCAGCCTTTTGAAAATGTAAAACAAGCAACAGAGAACGCCCGCGAAATAGGATATGCCTCTGTAGGGCACGATATTATCTTTGGTTTGCCTTTTCAAACTTTAGAGCATGTTAGCAAAACCATTTTAAAAACAAAGGAATTGCTGCCCGATCGATTGGCATTTTATAGCTATGCACACGTGCCGTGGATAAAAGGCAATGGCCAGCGTGGTTTTGACGAGGCCGATTTACCGTCGGCAAAGTTAAAACGCCAACAGTATGAACTCGGAAAAAAACTTTTGGCCGAAGTAGGTTATGCCGAAGTGGGCATGGATCACTTTGCATTAAAAACCGATAGCCTTTACCAATCGATGCAGAACGGTAGTTTGCACCGTAATTTTATGGGTTATACCGCATCGAAAACGCAAGCCATGATAGGGCTTGGGGTATCATCAATTAGCGACAGTTGGTATGGGTTTTCCCAAAATGTAAAAAAACTAGAAGATTATTACCGTTTATTGGATAAAAACACCATTCCGGTGTACCGCGGACATATATTAAACACAGAAGATTTGATAATCCGAAAACATATTTTAAATTTAATGTGCCGATTTAAAACATCGTGGCACGATAAGAGTTTGTGGTTTGACGAAATTCCGGATGTACTCATGAAATTAAGTGAAATGGAAAAAGACCAGCTCTTGGTTATAGGTGCCGATAGTATCGAAATTACCAATCTAGGAAAACCCTTTGTAAGGAATATATGCATGGCTTTTGATGTGCTATTGCAACGTAACCAGCCTGATACACAGTTGTTCTCCATGACAGTTTAAACCAAGTTTCACCCTAAAATCAAAAAAAAATGAAAACTATTATAATTCCCGTCGATTTTTCAGAACAATCTGAATATGCGCTAAAAACAGCGGCCCAATTGGCCAAAAAGTT
>CAZZDI010000149.1:0-6785 GCA_964653155.1 uncultured Flavobacteriaceae bacterium
TCACTTTACTTCGACTTAAGCCTGTATCGAGCGGAGTCGAGATGCTCAGCACAGGTGTTCAGACAAACAATTACATTATGTCAAACTATTCAGATTTAGCTATACAGCCATTTTTATTGGCTGTACGCTATAAAGGTTAAACCGTCTTTTTATTGGTAAACCTTTATGTAGTCAATTACAAAATCCTGCGGAAAAATAGCATCATTAACTTCCGGACCTCCAAAATTGCCTCCAATGGCCATGTTCAAAATGATAAAAAACGGTTGGTTAAACGGCCAAATATTTTCATCATCAATCGCTTTTGGAGAAAAAGTGTAAAGCAGCTGGTCGTCAACAAAAAATTCAATTTTATTTTCTGTCCAATTGGCCGCATACACATGAAAACCTTCTTCAATATTGTCTATTTTCACCTTTTTGGTGTTAACGGTATTGCCGTGGCTATCTGGAGTGTGCAATGACGTAAATACCATTCCCGGCTCTTTGCCCACATATTCCAAAATATCGATTTCGCCACATTTAGGCCAGCCTACTTCATCAATATTGGCACCCAACATCCAAAATGCCGGCCACAGCCCCTTACCCTTTGGTAATTTGGCTTTGGCCTCAATTCTACCGTACTTAAAATCGAACTTACCTTTGGTGGTGATGCGTGTTGAGGTGTAAATCGAATCTTTTAAGTTGGCCGAAATAGTCAGTAAACCATTTTCAACTTTATGATTGCTTTTGGTGTAAATCTGGCGTTCGTTATTGCCCCAACCACACAGGTTGGGGCAACCGTTGCCGAGTTCAAAATTCCAAACAGATTCGTTTAGCGAGTCGCCATCAAAATGCTCTTCCCAAACCAATGTTTTTTGGTCTTGTTTACAAGAAAAAGTAAACGAAAATAAAACGATTGTTATCCAATAATACGTTTTCATAACTCAAAATGTTTTTCAAGTACTGTGTTTGAACTTCCACCAACAAAAACGCTAAATTTTCCCGGTTCTATTATAAACTCTCCTTCGTTGTTGTAAAATCCTAGTTCTTTATCAGTAAGTTTTAAAGTAATTTGTTGTTCTTCATTGGGTGCCAATTCCACCAACTCAAAACCTTTTAATTCCTTTACGGGGCGGGTAACACTGGCAAACCAATCGCGTATGTATAATTGTGCCACTTCCTTGCCTTTTACTTTTCCTGTATTTTTAACAGTGAAAGTGACTTCAACTTCATTATTACCCACAGCTTGGGTTTTTAAATCGGAATAGGCAAATGAAGTATAGCTCAGCCCATGCCCAAAAGGATACAACGGTGCATTGCTTTCGTCTGTATAATGCGACCAAAATACGCTATTGGGTTCGTTGGCGGAAGGCCTACCGGTGTTTTTATAATTATAGTAAATAGGTACCTGCCCTACGCTTCGCGGGAACGTCATAGGCAATTTGCCGCTTGGGTTATGATCGCCATACAGCACCTGTGCAATAGCGTTTCCGCTTTGTGTGCCCAAGTGCCAAGCTTCAACAATGGCCGGAATATGTTCATCGGCCCAAGTGATAGCCAACGGACGCCCATTGTTCAATACCAATACCACATTTTTATTAACAGCATAAACAGCTTCCAATAATTCCTGTTGCACACCGGGCAATCCTATATTGGTACGGCTTCGCGCCTCACCACTATGGAAGGCGTGTTCACCCAAAACCATAATAACCACATCGGCTTTTTTTGCTGTACTAATCGCTTCTTTAAATTCGCTTTTATCCGTATTGTTTTCAGTAAGTTCAAAAGGAAAGGCGGCTTGCCCCGTAATCACATCGGCACCTTTGGCATAAGTTATTTGGTTGCCCTTATATTGCTGTAAACCTTCTAAAACGGAAACGGCAGTGCCATCTTCGGCTCCGATGCGCCAACTACCCAACGGACTTGTTTTATCGTTGGCTAAAGCGCCTATAACCGCAATATGTTGACCTTCTTTTTTAAGCGGAAGCATCTCTTTTTCATTCTTTAAAAGCACGATAGATTTTTTAGCCACATCCAAAACGGCATCGTGAATGTCTTGGCTTCCGGTAACTTCTTTTTCACGTTGTAAATCGCAATATTTGTACGGATCATCAAACAAACCCAATTCAAACTTAACACGTAAAATACGGGTTACGGCATCGTCAATCAAATCTTCGGAAACCTTTCCTTCCCTTACCAAATTGGCTAGTTCGGACACATAGGCATACGATTCCATGTCCATATCAGAACCTGCAATCGCAGAAAGCTCAGCAGCATGCTTTTTATCGCGTGCATAACCATGATTAATCATTTCGGCCACTGAGCCCCAATCGGATACCACAAAACCATCAAAGCGCCATTTTTCCTTTAGTATATCGCGTTGCAGCCAAACATTGCCCGTTGCCGGAATGCCATTTAACTCATTAAATGAATTCATGAATGTTTTTACGCCGGCATCAACAGTGGCCTTGAACGGTGGAAAAATAATATTGTTTAAAGTTGATGTGCCCACATCAACGGTGTTGTAATCCTTGCCCGATTCGGAAAAACCGTAACCCGCCCAATGCTTGGCACAGGCCGCAATGGTATTGTGTTTTGATAAATCGTTACCCTGAAAGCCTTTCACTCGGGCTTCGGCAATTTTAGAGCCCAAATAGGCATCTTCGCCAGCACCTTCCATTACTCGACCCCAACGGGCATCGCGCGAAATATCGACCATAGGAGCAAACGTCCAATTAATGCCTGCTGCCGAAGCTTCCAAAGCGGCGATTTCGGCCGATTGTTTTATGGCTTCCAAATCCCAACTCGCCGCCTCAGCCAGCGGAATGGGACTTAGGGTTTTATAACCATGAATAACATCAAAACCAATAATTAACGGAATTCCCAAACGGGTTTCTTCAACCGCAATTTTTTGTACGGCTCGCACATTTTCAACACCGGTAACGTTGAGCATGGACCCTACATAGCCTTTTCTTAGGTGCTCGTACTTTTTGGCAGCATCGCCACTTTCTGGTGTTGGCCCGGTAACATCCCAAAAACCATTATATTGGTTCATTTGGCCAATTTTCTCCTCTAAAGTCATTTTAGACAGCAATTGCGCCACTTTATCATCTATCTCCAATGTGCCATTATTGTTCGATAAAGGCAAATTGTTCTCTTGGTCCTTTTTACATCCCGACAAAACTACGGTGAGTAAAAGGATTGAAAAATAATATTTAAAATTCCCCATAGCTTTATTGATAAACCCTTACATATTCAATTTCCATAGTATCTTCCGTAAATGAAGGATCAACGGTGCCGCCCAAAGTACCCCCCATAGCTATGTTTAAAATCATAAAAAAGTCGGCATTAAAAGGGGTGTCGGGTGTATTGGCAAATGTTAAAAATACAGTGTCGTCAACTAAAACTTTTATCGCATTTGCTGTCCACTCTACAGAGTAATTGTGAAACTGGGTTGTTGACGTAGCATTTGAAGTTTCTGAAGTGACCGCATTTCCGGCCGAATTACCCGGAAAATGCAGAGCAGCCGATGTTTTGGATTTGTCTTGCCCTGTTTGCTCCATAATATCAATTTCTCCACAAGCAGGCCAATTAACGGTATCAAAATTAGCTCCCAGCATCCAAATGGCTGGCCAAGTACCTTGAGCGGCTGGTAATTTGGCCCGAACCTCAACACGTCCAAAAGTAAATTCCTGTAAATTTTCAGATTTCAACCTTGCTGAGGTATAGCCCGAACCATTGGCTCTGGCCGTAATTTTTAAAAGGCCATCTTCAACAATCACATTTTCAGCAGCATCGGTATAGGTTTGCAATTCTTGGTTGCCCCAGCCACCGGCACCTAAATCGTAGGTCCATTTACTGGCATCGGGCGCACCGGGTGTATCAAATTCATCAGCCCACACCAAGGTGTTGAAAACCGATTCAAAAGTTTCTTCTGCCGGACTTGTTTGAAATTTATGATACCATGCCAATTCGGAATCGTTACCATCAAGCGTTCTTACATACAATTCGGTATCTGAAACCAAAATGACATCGTAAGTTGAAGAACCCACATAATAGCCCATAAAACCATTGTTTGAAAAACTCATGGCTGTTCCTCGTGCCTCAAAATCGGGGTCGGGAACGGTAGTCCAATCGGTTAGCGAAGGTGCTAAGGATACAATGCTCGCACCCGAAGTATCGAAAGCAAAACAAGCATCTTCTCCGGCATTTTCACCTATTACCCCTTGATGGCCTGCATTGAAAAAGGTAAAGCCATTGTTATCCAACTGATACGTCAACTGCCCGTTACCTTCCAAAGTAAAGGTCAATTCGTCATCGCAAAGGCAATCGCTAATTTCAATACCACACTTTTCAAAAGGTTGTGCGGCAAACCATTTCGGGTACCAAAAGCCTTCGGCATCGACTCCAGCATTTCCCGGGCCAACTCCCAAATGGCCAACCTCGGTCGCGGCGAGGTACCAAGTTCTGCTGGAACCACCTGTTAGCAATTGTTTCAATTCGGCATCATCAAAAGAACTGAATACTTCCACATCAATAGATGTGCTGGATTGCACTCCACCTGTACCTATGGCATTCACCACAACAGTATAATTATTAACGCCAACTTTACTAAATCTATGGGTTGTACTTCCAGAAGGCGCCACTTCGCTTAAACCATCGCCAAAATCGAATTTGTAACTGATGGCATTATCGGCACTAGCGGTAATATTTACCAAACCGCTACCATCACCATTGGGGTTTGAGGCATCTACGCCCACAATCTCTGCTGAAATATTAATATTGGTTGGAGCCGTAATACTACCAATAGAGGCATCGTCTTCTTGGCAACTAAATACAAATGCAGCCAACGAAAACAGGATTATTATATTAAATTTTATGTTTTTCATAATTGTTAGATTTTTAGATTCTTACCAGCTTAAATTGCCAAAATACCCCTGCACCAGATTCGATGTAAACCAACATGGCATCTGCACCAAGAAATTCGACGTTGTAAGTAATCGCGTCTGGTACAGCCACATTGGGCAACTCGCCTTGGTTGTTAGCTTTTGGAACACCAATAAAAGCACCCGTGCCATTAAGCGTTACCGTGCCTGTTCCAGCATCGTAAGTATAGGTTGCTGATGCCGAACCATCGTAGGGAGCCACTGGAACTCCACAAGCATCACTGCCGCCTTGCCAAGCTTCTACCCAAGTTTCACCCCCTAAATTATTGGTGAAAGAACCATCTGTACCGAACTCATAAGTATCATCGTAATAACAAGCTCTGTCTGCAACGCAAGTGGTATCGCAGTTCCACCAGCTGGTATCGCCAACGGCTGGCCCCACACCAAGTGCACCCGCTTCAGAAGCTACTTTCCATGTTCCTGCAACCGGAGAAGCTACAGCACCATCACGTACTAACTTATACTGCCAAAATACTCCGGCACCCGCTTCCACATAAACTGAAATGGTATTGCTATCAATAAACGAAACATTATAGGTTATTGACGACGGAACCGCCACATTAGGCAGTTCGCCTTGGTTATTCGCTTTCGGAATACCGATGTAAGCACCAATACCGTTTATGGTAACCGTTCCAGCACCTTCATCGTAAGTATAAGTGGCCGTAGCCGAACCATCGTAAGGCGCCACCGGTGCACCACAGGCATCACTACCGCCTTGCCAAGCTTCTACCCAAGTTTCTGAACCTAAGTTATTAGTGAAAGAGCCATCTGTTCCGAATACATAAGTATCGTCATAATAACAAGTTCGAAGATCCACACAATCGGCATCACAATTCCACCAACTGGTATCTCCAACAGCGGGCCCTACTCCTAAAGCGCCAGCCTCGTTGGCTATTTTCCATGTGCCTACCAATCCCGTTGGTGCATTTGAAGGTTTTTTATAGAAATAAATATTATCGATAAAAACTGTTCCAGTTGCCCATGGATCGCCCACAAATTTTAACTGAAAAATTTCTGAAACTGTTAAACCCTGATCGGTATAATCTGAAATAGGAATTTCAATGCTGGTCCACTCCCCGGCAGTTAAACTCGACACCACAGGCGCTTCGGTAACCGTACCGGAGGCATTGTTTATCAAAGAGGTTTCAATGGTATTAATATCGCCCGCCGTCCAAACATCTAAATGTAAAAATTCCATTTGCGACACATCGATGGATGTACCATCGGCCAAAGCAATACCTTGGTAGCTTAAATTGATGTATTGTAGCATGGCATCGCCGTTTAAATCGAATTCTGCCCATCCGCTGCCTTGTCCGCCTTGTCCCCAATCCGGGAAATAGTTGGTACCTTCAACATTGGTATAAGCCCCACTATAAATGGAAACAACATCTTCAGGATTTCGGCTTGGTGGTGTAGCAGCCGATGCCAAGGGTTGTAAAATGGCGGTCACTTCAAACTCTTCGGTATATTCGGTGGTTTGAATCGCCGCACTCATAGAAACCACTCTAATGGTGTAAACTCCCGCTTCTTGATAAGTGTAGGATACGGTGTCGCCATTATTGGCTTCAACAGGTTCATCATTTCCTGCTTCACCAAAGTAAACTTCATACGAAATGGCATAATTGGCAGTAGCCGTTACATTGACCTGTTTAGAAATAGCGGGATCGTTTTCAATGGTAACCACCAAATTTTCTGGTGCTTTAAACGATACCTCAACAGCTTGTGTTGCTGTTGTTTTTAAACCATTTAAGCCAGTTGCGGTAATATCCACTTCATAGCTTCCTTCGGCATAAGTATGCTCTACACTTTCTCCCGGTTTTATGGATTCTGAAATTTCGGAACCATCACCAAAATTTACTGCGT
>CAZZDI010000150.1:0-6785 GCA_964653155.1 uncultured Flavobacteriaceae bacterium
GATGTTTTCTTCGGTCTTTAAATAGCCGAAACTAAACCATGACTCAGTACCCGGAACAAACTCGCCGTTCAATCGCATATCCAATCCGTAAGCGTAAGCCTTGGCGCTATTGTTGGCACGGTAGCGGATACGCACGTTTTCCAAAGTGTACGGATTGACATCATTAAGATTTTTATAGTAAAGTTCCGAAGTGAGTTTAAAAGGGCGATCCCACATTTTAAAACTATAATCGTTGCCCAAAACCAAATGAATCGATTTTTGGGCTTTAACATTTGGTTGCACCTCGCCGTTGGCATCACGCAATTCGCGATAAAAAGGCGGTTGGTAATACATACCTGTGGCCACTCTAAAAAGCATGTCTTTTTCCCAATCGGGTTTTATGGCAAATTGTGCACGCGGACTAAAAACGGTTTGGGAAGACGACGAAATGCCATCGCCGCTAACCGACCAATTATGGGCGCGAACCCCAGCATTGTACCAAACATCGCTATTGCCCCAAGAGCTGCGCTTACTCCATTGGGCGTATGCCTGAAAACGGTTGATAGTCGTATTATTTTTGGCTCGAACATTATTGTAGGGTTCCAACGGGCCAGTAAACGGTTCGTATGGTTGTTCGTTGCTGGTTGTTTTTGGTGGGCGCAATGAAAAACCTGCCGAATCAATCACTTCCCATTCCACCAATCGGTCGCGAATATTTTCGTGAGTGTATTTTACCGACCATTCAATACGGTTATCGTCAATTTTAAAATCGCCTTTGTGTTCCATGTTTGTAATTAGGGCATCCAAATCGTTTCGGCCGTGCGTAAGTTGGCTGCCAATGCCTTCGCTAAATTCTACTTCACCTAAATTTTCATCGCCAATATTGTTGTTCACTTCACCCAGTCGGTACTGCGCAAAAATGTCGAAATATTCTTCTTCGGTGGTGTGGTAAGTCGAGGTGATGAGTTGTAGCGTTAAGTTGTCGTTTACAAAATACGAGCCTTTAAACGCACCAAAAAGCGTTTGGTAGCGGTCTTTTTCCTGGCCTTCGTAAAATACGATAAGCGCTACGGGGTCGGCCAAAGTTCCAAAATTGGTTTGGCGGGTTTGCGGTTGGTAATCGTAAGTGTTCAACGAGGCGTTTCCTAGAAAACTCAAATGGAATTTATTGGTGAATTTATACGTGAAATAGGCTTGTGCATCGGTAAATGATGGTCGGAAATTGGTTTCGGTTTCTTTGGCATTGACCAATAAACTGTTGTCGCGATAACGCAGCCCGACAATGCCCGACAGTTTTGAATCTTTGCTGATGCCTTCTACCGAAAGGCTTCCGCCGAGCAAACTCAAATCGGCATTCACTTCAAATTGATACGGATTTTTATAGGTGATATCCAAAACCGAAGATAGCTTGTCGCCGTATTTCGCTTGAAATCCACCGGCTGAAAAATCAACGTTTTGAACCAAATCGGTGTTTACAAAACTCAAACCTTCCTGCTGGCCCGAACGTACCAAAAACGGACGATACACTTCAATGCCGTTAACGTAAACCAGGTTTTCGTCGTAATTTCCGCCACGAACTGAATATTGCGTGCTCAATTCGTTGTTGTTGCTCACGCCGGGCAGTGCCATCAATAAATTTTCAACGCCGGCATTGGCTCCCGGTATTTTCCTGATGGTTTCGGGTTTTAAGGTTACTACGCCTTCAACGTCTTTCCGACGGTCGCCGCTAACCACCACGACTGCAATTTGCTCAACGCTATTGTTCATTACGGGGTTAAATTCGTAAACTTCGCCGTTTTTTAGGTTGAAAGTGCTCTCTACTTTTTTATGTGAAATATGCGTAAAATTTAGTGTGATATCTTGGTTTATCGGGATATCGATGGTGTAAAACCCATTTTCGTTGGTTTTGGTGCCGCTGTCTCTGTTTGTTTTTATGTTTACATTTTCAATGGGCTGGTTGCTTTCGTCGAGAATGATACCTTTTACGGTAGCGGTTTGAGAGAACCCAATGGTGATTAAAGAAAAAAGTAAACAGGTGGTTAATAAGAGTTTTGCTTTCAAAGATGTAAAAAGTTTATTTGCGGTAAAATAACGCTTCAAAAGTAGAATTATTTCCAACATTATCGGTCACAATCACTTTTAAATTGTTTTTGGTGTCGGTTATTATGCCATCGTTAAAATGGTGCGTTAGGGTTTTGGTTTTGTAATCGTATTCCATTAAAATCCATTTGCCGTTAACGGTGGCCCTGTAGTTTGAAATGCCCGAACCGTTGTCATCAATTTTAATTTTTAGATAATGGTAATTGCTCATCCATTGCCCATCTTTAAAATTTGAAGCAGAAATAGTGGGTGCAATCGTATCGGTAGCAAGGGTGTATGTGCCCAGTTTTTTGGAACTCGCTGTTAGGATTTTACCATTTTTTTTAGTGTAAGTGTAAGACGGGTATTGGTTGTAGCCCACCAAACGCGCAACATAAAGTTTGCTAATGTCCGCATCCGAATATTTACTGGCATCAAACGTGATGTTGAAGTTTTTTTTGCAGGCCATGATGTCGTCGTGCAACTTTAGGGTGTCATTTTTCACTTCAAAATCCAAGTAAAAATCGTTATAAAAGGTGTCTTTGTAAAAATCGACGTTAACCGAACCTTGTTTTAAATTGGTGGTTTGGTCGGCCTTAATGAAATACGGTGTGGTTTTAGGTTGCTCGGGTTCGGTCATGCTGTTTTTTGTGCCTTTTATTTGCACGGTCACCCACGATTCGTTGTTTTTAAAATCGGTCACCCTGATTTTAAACACCGATTGTGTGCTGTCTTGAACGGACAGCATGCCGTTGTTTATGCCCGGTACGATGATGCTGAGCGGGTTGTTTTTTTTGAATAGTTTTTGGATGCGTTTTTTTTCCGTGCTGTAATGTTCGTAATCAATCAACTCGTTGATATGTTTGGTTTCATCGAACGAAAAACGGCTAAAATCCAATTCGAAATTTTTACTGCCGTTAACAAACGATTGAATATTGTAAACCCCGTTGGAGTTGGCCGCATAATCCTGCCTATCGATGGTCTCGATGCCAAAACCAATATGGCCGATAGCTTCAATGTTTTCGGCAATGTAATCGCCGTTTTGTAAAGGCGTTAAGCGCAATTTCTGCTTGGTTTGGAATTTGTTGACAAATGAATTTCCGTCCAACGGATACACATATAATGAGTTTACGATAGGAAACGACGTATCTTTTATATCGATGCCAAACAGCAGGGGGTTTATGGGGCGCTCTTGTTTGTCGCGTATTTCATAATGTAAGTGCGGCCCGCCCGAACCACCGGAGTTTCCGCTGTAAGCCACCAAACTGTCTTTGGTAACGGGCAGTGTTTCGGCACTGGGGAAGAGTTCAATTTCAAACGATTCCTTTTCATATTGATGCTTTTTTACATAAGCTTCAATTTCTGGCGAAAATTTTTGTAAGTGCGCGTAAACCGTTGTGTAGCCATTTGGGTGGGTAATGTAAAGGGCTTTGCCGTAACCAAAATGCGACACTTTTATACGGCTTAC
Organism: uncultured Flavobacteriaceae bacterium; assembly: GCA_964653155.1. Lineage (GTDB taxonomy): Bacteria > Bacteroidota > Bacteroidia > Flavobacteriales > Flavobacteriaceae > Flavisericum. Next base: position 3,527 of record CAZZDI010000150.1, read on the forward strand.
AAATCCGCTGGCCGATGCTTTCACTCTTAATCCACGACGTTGCTGGGTTTTAATATCGATGCCCGAGTGGAAGTGGTTGGGGCGCAGTTCGGCAAAAGTTCCGGAAAGGATCAACGGAATTTCCAAAGGATTGCTGAAATAATCTTGGGGGTAGTTGTTTTGGGCATTTACAACTATTGAAAAAACTAAAAAAAGAGTAGGTAAAAAGCGCATAAAAAAGTATTGTGCTAAAATATTAATTAGATATTAAATCGCCAAGTTTTGCACAAAAATCGAGCCAATGAAGACAAATAATGTGGGTTTAAAATTTTATGAAAAAACAATTGTTATTTTTAACAAGGTATGTTAACTTTGTGAGATAAGTATTGGATTTTGCAAATGGGTAATATTGAGGGTATTGTAGATTCTTTAGAAAACAAGATTAGCAAAGTATTACACAAATTAGAGCTTTTGAAGCTTGCTAATGCGAAATTAAAAGAAGAATTAGACGTTTCGAAGCAAGAAGTAAGCACCCAAAAAGAAATCATTGCGAGTTGGGAAGAAAAATACGAAGCTTTAAAAATGGCAAACTCCATGCTTGGTAGTAACGATAATAAAAGAGAAACTAAGCTTAAAATAAATGCGCTAATTAGGGATATTGATCATTGCATCGCCCAATTGTCAGATTAGCACAACATCACACTCAATGTCTGAAAAGCTTAAAATTAAACTGTCCATAGCTAATAGGGTGTACCCATTAACTATCGAAGCTCATCAAGAAGAAGGGCTGCGCAGGGCGGCCAAAAACATTGAAGTCATGATAAAACAGTTTGAGCAAAGTTATTCTGTTCGAGATAAACAAGACGTGTTGGCCATGTGTGCCCTGCAGTTTGCCTCTCAGGTAGAACAGAAATCTATCGATAAAGCAAATGTAAACGAGCATGTTGAAAACAAACTCAATATGTTAAATGAGTTGTTGCAATCGCACTTAGTCTCTTAATCGTTCTTTAAAATAAGTAAAAGTTACTGCCTACATTGGTTATTTTTTTTGATAAACTCAACGTTAATTCTTTAAAAAGGGTGAGTTTAAGTTGTAAAAGCAGGCCACTGGTGCTGAACTCGTTTCAGTATCTATGGTGGATCCTTGATCAGCTTGTTAGCCCTAAACTTGTTTTTAAGGAGTTTATACAAAACTTTATGCCGGTGTAGGCTTTTTTTATATATGTAAATTAACTAAATCAAAGATGGACAACTCAATTATATTTGCAGTGGGCGGTGTTATTTTAGGGCTAATAGTTGGCTTTATTGTAGCTAAAATACTAGAGAAAAATAATGCTTCAAAACTGGTTAAGGAAGCTAAGAAAAATGCCGCTTTAATTCTTAAGGAAGCCAAGAGTGAGGGCGAAAGCATTAAAAAGGATAAAATTCTTCAAGCCAAGGAAAAATTTATAGAGCTTAAAGCCGAGCACGAAAAGGTTATTTTGGCGCGCGACAAAAAAATGGATGAAGCCGTTAAACGCACACGCGATAAAGAATCGCAAGTGTCGAGCGAGCTTTCCAAAACCAAGAAACTTAACGATAGTTTGGAAGGAAAAGTAAACGATTACAACCATCGATTGGAAGTGCTGGATAAAAAACAGGAAGAAGTTGACAGATTGCACAAAAGCCAAGTGCAACAACTGGAGGTTATTTCCAGCCTTTCGGCCGAAGAAGCCAAAGAACAGCTGGTAGAATCGCTAAAAGGAGAAGCTAAGAATGATGCCATGGCTTACATTCAAAGTACCTTGGAAGAAGCTAAGCTAACTGCCGAACAGGATGCCAAAAAAATAATAATCAATACCATACAGCGTATAGGTACGGAAGAGGCGGTAGACAATTGCGTGTCGGTTTTCAATATTGAATCAGATGATGTTAAAGGCCGAATCATTGGTAGGGAAGGCCGAAACATTCGTGCCATTGAAGCGGCCACGGGTGTTGAGATTATTGTTGACGATACTCCGGAAGCTATTATATTATCGTGTTTTGATTCCGTTAGGAGAGAAGTTGCCAGATTATCGCTGCATAAATTGGTAACCGATGGAAGAATCCACCCGGCACGAATTGAAGAGGTGGTTAAAAAGACCCAAAAGCAGATTGAACAGGAAATTATTGAGATTGGTAAGCGTGCCGTTATCGATTTGGGCATTCACAACTTAAATCCAGAATTGATTAAAATGGTTGGCCGCATGAAATACCGTTCATCTTACGGACAAAACCTATTGCAGCACTCTCGCGAAGTAGCTAAGCTTTGTGGTGTGATGGCTGCAGAATTAGGGTTGAACCCCAAATTGGCCAAGCGTGCCGGATTATTGCACGATATTGGAAAAGTACCGGATGCCGAAGCCGATATGGAAACGCCGCACGCTATTTTAGGCATGCAGTGGGCCGAAAAATACGGCGAGAAACCAGAAGTTTGCAATGCCATTGGGGCGCACCACGATGAGGTGGAAATGAAATCGTTATTGGCGCCAATTGTTCAGGTTTGCGATGCTATTTCGGGAGCCAGACCGGGAGCCCGTCGTCAAGTGTTGGATAGCTATATTCAGCGTTTAAAAGATTTGGAAGATATAGCCTTTGGTTTTACGGGCGTAAAAAAGGCCTATGCCATTCAAGCAGGTAGAGAGCTAAGGGTGATAGTTGAAAGTGAAAAGGTGGATGACCAAAAAGCAGCCGATTTATCGTTCAATATTTCACAAAAAGTACAAACCGATATGACTTATCCAGGCCAGGTTAAGGTTACCGTGATTAGGGAAACCAGAGCGGTTAACATAGCAAAATAAGGCATTCCTGAGAAGAGAGGAACCTTCAATTAAATGTTTTTAAAAAAAGTCCAGTTCAAACAAGAGCTGGATTTTTTGCTGTTACAAAGCATCCAAAAAGTGGTTCAAGTCGGTTTCCTTATCCAGTTTAAGTTTTTTCTTCAGCCGGTATTTGCTTTTTAAAACACTATCGGGCAGCACGTTGAGCATCGATGCGATTTCTTTTGTGGACAGGTTCATCCGTAAAAAGGAGGCCAGCCTGATTTCCTTTTCTGAAATTTCCGGATAAACCGCTTTAAGCTTCATGTCGAAATTGTTGTGCACTTCGGTAAAGTACGATTTGAACACTTCCCAATCCTTATCCTCGGCACTTTCCTTTTTCAGAAGCATGACCAGTCGCCTAAATTCAATTTTGAACAGTTCGGGCGATTGCTTAATTTTTTCAAGATTGTCTTTCAGTTCTTGGATAAAGGTGTTTTTTT
>CAZZDI010000151.1:0-6765 GCA_964653155.1 uncultured Flavobacteriaceae bacterium
AATTGATTGAAAACGGACACGTTTATATTGCAACTCCGCCATTGTATTTGGTTAAAAAAGGCAATAAAAAAGCCTATGCTTGGAATGACAAGGAGCGCGATACACTAGTTGAAGAGTACGGAGGAACGGCCAATATTCAACGGTACAAAGGTTTGGGTGAGATGAACGCCGAACAGCTTTGGGATACTACTATGAATCCAGAGTTTAGAACCCTGCGTTTGGTGCAAATCGATAACGGTACCGAGGCCGATAGAATTTTCTCTATGTTGATGGGCGATGAGGTGCCACCTCGACGAGATTTTATTGAGAAAAATGCCGTTTACGCCAATATTGACGCGTAAGCTGTAATGATTAAATGGATAAAAATAGGCTGTTCAATTTGTGGACGGCCTATTTTCGTTTAAAGCCTAGGCCTTAAATGGCTCTAATTGCATGCTGGATGTGCCGGTGGCGCTTATAGGATGTTGGCAACACTTCCGTATTTGAAGCGGTAGAAATAAGGTTGATTTACTTATAGGCCGATTCCAGTGGTAGTAATTTGGCTGTATAGATTATATGCCTTACTAAGTTTAGGTGTTTAAGGAACGATTGTTTTTAATAATAAAATCGACGAAGAGCTTGTTTAGTCGTTTAAAATTGTTTTTTATCGATTTTTTCCTATTTTAGTAAAACTAAAATCTACATAATGAAAAAGAAGGCTTTATTCATATTATTATTCTTGTCGGCATTCCTTTCGAAAGCACAAAGTGATATCGATGCCCTTTTGGCAGCGGGAGTTGAAGATGCACAGCGTTTTGCCAATGATTACTTAATGCCGGGCACTGATGGGTTAATGCACAGTATGAATGCCAATTGGTTTAATACTGCCGAAGCTAAACCTTTAGGAGGTTTTGAAATTTCGGTTGTTGTTAACGCTTCATCGGTAAAGAATGAAAACAAAATGTTCAATTTAAATACGGCCGATTACAGCAATGTTTCCTTTGAAGACGGCTCGCCTTCAAAAATGGTGTCAACGGTATTGGGCGAAAACGACCCTGCTATTTTGGTCGAGGTTGAATACGATGACCCTATTTTCGGAAACCAAACAGAAACCATCGAATTGCCAAGCGGTATAGGTTCTTCAAGTGCCAATTTATTGCCAACGGCTTTTATTCAAGGTGCTTTAGGGTTAAGCCAAGGTATTGAGTTAAAAGCTAGGTTTGTGCCCAAGATCGATACAGACGATGTGGCTTTGAGCATGTACGGGGCTGGTTTGCAATTTGAAATGACCAAATGGTTGCCTGCCGATAAATATATGCCAGTGGCTATTTCGGGGCTTGTGGCCTACACGCATTTAAATGGAGAATACGATTTAACAGAATCATCAATAATCGATGGCGAAAACCAACGCATTGAAAATGCCACCAATACGTGGTTATTTCAGCTTGTGGCTTCAACAAAATTACCGGTGATTAATTTTTATGGCGGTTTGGGCTACATTAAAGGAACATCGGAATCCGATTTATTGGGAACGTATCGGGTTACCGATGGTGTTTTGTTTTCAGAAGAAATTGTCGATCCCTTTTCGGTGTCCAGTGAAGTGTCTTCGGTACGTGGCACTGTTGGAACAAAATTGAAACTAGGGTTTTTTAGGCTCAATGCCGAATATCATTTGTCGGAGTTCAACGCCTTTTCCGTGGGGATAAACTTTGGATTTAGATAATTTAACAGATGTAAAAAATGAATTTATTTAGTTTTAGTTAGTTATATTTATTTTTTGTTAAAAAGAGCGGGATTTTTTCCTGCACTTTTTTATTAAAAGGGTTTTAATTCGTAATTTCGCATGGTTTGAGTTGTGAATTGTTTGGTGGTTAAAATCAATATTTCACAAATTGATAAATAATTAACAAGTAACTAAAAAATAAACAAAAATGAAAGTAACAGTAGTAGGTGCAGGAGCAGTTGGTGCCAGTTGTGCAGAGTATATTGCCATAAAAGATTTTGCATCGGAAGTGGTGTTGTTGGACATCAAAGAAGGCTACGCCGAAGGTAAAGCCATGGACTTGATGCAATGTGCGTCTTTAAACGGGTTTGATACCAAAATTACAGGTGTAACCAACGATTACAGCAAAACCGCAAACAGTGATATTTGTGTTATTACTTCTGGTATTCCACGTAAACCGGGAATGACTCGTGAAGAATTGATTGGTATTAACGCCGGTATTGTAAAATCTGTTGCTACAAGTTTACTTGAACATTCTCCAAACATGATTCTTATTGTGGTGAGTAACCCAATGGATACTATGACGTATTTAGCGCACAAATCGCTTGACATGCCTAAAAACCGAATCATCGGTATGGGTGGTGCGTTAGATTCTGCCCGTTTCAAGTACCGTTTAGCCGAAGCTTTAGGTGCGCCTATAAGCGATGTTGACGGTATGGTAATAGGTGGTCATAGCGACACGGGCATGGTGCCTTTAACCTCTCACGCAACAAGAAACAGTATTAAAGTTTCAGAATTTTTAAGCGAAGAGCGTTTAGAGCAAGTAGCTGCCGATACTAAAGTGGGGGGAGCGACATTGACCAAATTATTGGGGACTTCTGCTTGGTACGCACCCGGTGCTGCGGTAAGCGGATTGGTTCAAGCCATTGCTTGCGACCAAAAGAAAATTTACCCCTGTTCAACGTTCTTGGAAGGTGAATACGGATTGGATAACATCTGTATTGGTGTGCCAGTAGTTTTAGGTAAAAACGGTATCGAGAAAATCGTTGATATTCCTTTAAGTGAAGCTGAAAAAGAACACATGAAAGCCAGCGCCGAAGGAGTTAGAAAAACCAACGGATTGCTAGAGGTTTAGTATTCAGAACATTCAAAATATGATATTTTTTAAAGACTGTAGCAATACAGTCTTTATTTTTTTATATTTGGCGCATGATTGTAAGATGGTGCATTAGTATTTTTATTTTTTCGCTTACCTTATTTGGTGTGGTTAATCAGCAGCAGGCTGTATTGCCCAACCAAGAAATTATATTGCAATTTAATGAGGAAGGCTTGTCGTCAGACGATGCCCAAACCACCATCAATCTCCTTAAAAAGAAGCTTGCCGATTTAGGAGCCAAAAACATTCAGGTTGATATTCTTGAAAACGGCAGTGTTAATATTGCTTACCACTCTGCTTCAGATGCGGTTAGTATCAAAAAACGACTTTCAAAAGAGGGCTTAGCCCTCGATGTTAACCATAGCGAACAACCGAGCAATCTTCCTATAAAAGAAAACAAGAGTATTGATTACAATATCGATGTTTTTGAAATCCATACCGATTATGGGCAAAGTGGCGATTTAAACGGCAATTTGGTGTTTCAGGTTGAAACCAAAAGCGACCGCTATTTAGAGCCGTACAGTTTGTTTTACAGCCCAACTGTTGTTGACAACGAAAAGATTGCTGTAAAACTGGCATTGGCGGTTTGTAAACATACTGAGATTGCCACAAAAGATGTTCCGCATAAAATTCCCGAGGGCAGGGCGGGCCCTAGCTATTCTTAGTTTCTGTTGTTCAGAAACATCCATCCATTAAATAGCCTGCATAAGTACTATTGTGCGGTTACACATTCATCAAAAATAAAATTTGTCAAATAAGGGGTTAAAATGATATATTTGCCCGCCCGATTTTTTTCGGCTTAATAATTTGACATTAAATAACATAAAAAATGCAAAATAAAGGATTAGTAAAATTATTTGCGGTTTTGTTTGGTTTGGTCAGTCTTTACCAGCTGTCGTTTACCTTCAAAGCCAATTCCATAGAAAACGAGGCTGAAGAAATAGCCATCAACAAAATTGCGGAAACGGAAGACGATTACCGTGCCAAGCGCAGCCAAGAAGAGGCCAGCTATCTTCAATCGATAGCCACCGATACGGTTTTCAATATCGGTATCGCAAAGTTCACTTATAACGAAGTGAAGCAAAAAGCCATGAACCTTGGCTTGGATTTAAAAGGTGGTATTAACGTAATCCTTCAAGTGTCTGTAAAAGATATTTTGAAAGGATTGGCAAACAATACCAGCGACCCTGTGTTCAACAAAGCTTTGGAGGATGCTTCCGAGCTTCAAAAGAATAGCCAAAATACCTACTTGCAGGATTTTTTCACGGCTTTCGATAAAATTAAAGGTGACACCAAATTGGCTTCGCCCGACATTTTCTATACCAAGGAATTGGATGGCGAAATAGACGGAAGTATGAGTGACGATGAGGTTAAAGGAATCATCGAAACTAAAATCGACGAGTCTATCGTTTCAGCATTCGAAGTATTGCGTAAGCGTATCGATGAGTTTGGTGTAACGTCTCCAAACATTCAGCGTTTAGGAACTTCAGGTCGTATTTTGGTAGAATTGCCAGGTGTTAAGGATGTAGAAAGAGCCAAATCTTTATTACAAAGTACAGCTCAATTAGAGTTTTGGGATGCCTACAAAGGTGAAATGTTTTACCAATTTTTAGGTCAGGCCGATACCGTATTGAAAGATATTATTGAAGATGAAACAACTTCTGAAGTTGCTGAAAATCAAGACGAAGAAGATGCCCAAGATTCACAAATTGATGACCTTTTGGGAGATAGCCAAACCGATTCAACTGTCGTTGATAGCAATAACAATCCATTAGGAAAATTAATTAGAGGTGTAGGCTACCAAGGTGGCCCAATTATCGCCAAATTTGAAATTAAGGACAAAGAAACCGTTCTTGATTATTTAAACAGGGCAGAGGTGAAATCTTTGCTTCCTGCCGAATTGCGTTACGCTAAATTTGTTTTCGGTAAGCCTGAAAAAAATAGTGAATTGGTTGATTTGTACGCATTGGTTGGTAATCGAGAAAACATTCCGCCATTAAGTGGGGCTGTGGTTACTGATGCTACCAACGAGTTTGGCCCCACAGGAAAGCCAGAGGTATCTATGCAAATGAACTCTAAAGGGGCTAAAATATGGGAAGAAATGACCGGAAATGCTTACCAACAAGGCAGTCAAATTGCTATTGTTTTAGATAACGTGGTATATTCCGCGCCGGGGGTTACTTCTGGACCAATTGCTGGAGGGCGTTCTTCCATCTCAGGAGATTTTTCACTAAACGAAGCTATCGATTTGGCCAACGTATTGCGTGCGGGTAAATTACCAGCTTCTGCAGATATTATTTCTAGTGAAGTAGTGGGGCCATCATTAGGTCAAGAAGCTATCGATAGTGGTATGACTTCTTTCTTAATCGCCTTGGCATTAGTATTGCTATGGATGATTTTTTACTACGGAAAAGCGGGTGCTTTTGCTGATGTGGCGATGCTATTGAACATCGTTTTAATTTTTGGTGTATTATCAGGCTTAGGGGCCGTATTAACCTTGCCTGGTATTGCGGGTATTGTATTGACTATTGGTATGTCGGTTGATGCCAACGTACTTATTTTCGAACGTATCCGAGAGGAATTGGCCAAAGGAAAAGGGCAGTTGGAATCAATCAAAGATGGGTTTGGCAATGCTCTATCATCTATTTTAGATGCGAATATCACTACTGGTTTAACGGCATTAATTTTATTTGTTTTTGGTACGGGGCCTATTAAAGGATTCGCTACTACCTTACTTATCGGTATTTTAACATCGTTGTTTACCGCCATTTTCATCACCAGATTATTGATTGATTGGTACGTGAATAGAGGAGGTAAATTAGATTTTTCAACAGGAATCACCAAAAACCTGTTCAGAAACATCAATATCGAATTCTTGAAAAAGCGCAAAACTGCGTACATTGTTTCAGGGGTGCTCATTATTTTAAGTATAGGGTCGTTGTTTACCAACGGATTGGATCAAGGTGTAGATTTTGTTGGAGGTAGAACCTACCAAGTGCGCTTTGCAGAAGATGTTAGCGCCGAAGAAATTACCAACCTGCTTTCGCAGCCCGATGTTTTTGGTAGTGCAGATGCCAAGACTTTTGGTAGTTCTAATCAATTGAAAATTACTACAAAATATAAAGTTGACGAGTCCGGTTCAGAGGTTGATGAAGAAATCAGAAAAGGACTTTATGATGCGTTAGTGCCATATTTAGAAGGTATTTCGTATCAGGATTTCATCGATTTAAACGACGAAAATAAGCAAGTTGGTTTATTGGAATCTTACAAAGTGTCGCCAACTATTGCCGATGATATCAAACAAGCTTCTGTTTGGGCTGTATTGGGGTCGTTGATTGTGGTGTTCCTTTATATTTTATTCCGATTCAAAAAATGGCAATACTCATTGGGTGCGGTTGCTGCCGTATTCCACGATGTGCTGATTGTTTTGGGTGTGTTTTCTATTACCTATAAATTTATGCCGTTCAACATGGAAATTAACCAAGCGTTTATCGCGGCCATCCTAACGGTAATTGGTTATTCATTGAACGATACCGTGGTAGTGTTCGATAGGATTCGTGAATTTTTCAACGAACACACCAGTTGGAAGTTCGATCGTGTGGTAAACTCATCGTTGAGCAGCACATTAAGTAGAACCTTGAATACCTCGTTAACCACGTTGGTGGTGCTATTGGCCATCTTTATTTTTGGTGGCGATTCCATCCGCGGATTCATGTTTGCTTTAATTGTGGGTGTAATTGTGGGTACCTACTCATCGTTGTTCATCGCAACACCGGTAATGTACGATACCGTAAGGAAATCAGAAGAAAAAAAGAAGAAAGAGACTAATAACTAACTAAAACGTTTCCTCTTTAAAAAGCCTATCGATAATTGTCGATAGGCTTTTTTTTGTCATTGCTGAAGAGGT
>CAZZDI010000152.1:0-6742 GCA_964653155.1 uncultured Flavobacteriaceae bacterium
GTCAAACTATTCAGATTTAGCTATAACTTTAAAATATTTGTTTATCTTTCTTTTTTTACCCGTCTTAAATCCAACAGGTCAATAGGGTTGATGCCCAAACCCTTTACGCTTTTTTGGGTAAAGCGCACCACTTCGTCATAAAATAGCGGCACCATGATGGCATTGTCCATTGCCAAAGAATCCATTTTTGTATAAAGCAATTTTCGTTTTTCAATATCGGTAACGGTAAAGGCTTTGTTGTACAAGCTATCGAATTCGGCATTTTTGTAATGAAAATAATTGGAGCCACCCGGAGCAAAATTCTTGCTGTAAAAAATCGACAGGTAATTTTCGGCATCCAAATAATCGGCAATCCATGAACTCCGGAACATATCCACTTTGCCGTTAGATCGGGCGGCCCGTAAAGTGGCTTCGGGCATCACATCCACATTAATGTTTAACCCTGCCTTTTGAAGCTCCCGCTGAATAAATTCACAAAAACTTAAATAATTACTGGTGGTCACTAAGGTGATTTCGGGGTTTTTAATGCCGCTTTCGGTTTTAAATTGCTGAATAAGTTGTTTGGCTTTTTCGGGTTGATAGCTGAAGCCAATCGATTTGTCGTGCCCTTGCAGGCCAATGGGAATAAAGCCGCCGTTGGCCGGATTGCCAATGCCGTTACGAAGATACACCATCATTTTTTTCCGGTCGAAACCGTAATTAATGGCTTTTCTGATGAGTTCAGATTGTATTTCGGGCGTTTTGGAATCTAGGTAAAACCCCAAATATTCGGTGTTTAAATATGGGCCACGAATCATGTTGACAGTTGATTCATATTTTTGTCGAAGTTTGCCGTCAGCCGTTAACAATTCATCTTTATATGAGGCATCCAAGCTTCTCAAAAAATCAATATTACCTTGTACAAATTGTAAAAATTCACTTTGTTTATCGGGTAAAAAGGTAATGGCCACGGCCTCTAAATAGGGGAGTTGCTGTCCGTTTTCGTCCGTTTCAAAGTAATTTTCATTTTTTCGGAACACCAATTTTATGTTCTCTTCCCAGCGTTTAAATTTAAATGGCCCCGTGCCAATAGGGTGCGATCGGAATTCGCTGCCGTAATGCTCTACAATTTCCTTGGGCACTACTGAGCAGTATTTCATGGTAAGCAGCCCAATAAATGCCGGGAAAGGCTGTTTTAGGTAAATTTCAAAAATGGTGTCGTTCACTGCTTTAAAATCATCCACTTTATTGAGTACCCAACTTCCGGGAGCGGCAATTTTTTCGTCGCGTAAACGGTTTAAGCTGTATGCGAAATCGTTTGCTGTTACGGTTCTCGTGGAGTCTTTTCCGAAAAGTTCGTGTTTGTGGAAATACACATCGTCCCGCAAATGGAAAGTGTAGCTGAGCCCATCTTCCGAAACTTGCCATTTTTTGGCGATACTGGGTAAAATGTTCAATTCGTCATCCAGTTGAACCAATCCGTTGAACAATTGGTTGCACACCGAATTGTCTTGTAAAGTTCGAGAAAAAGCGGGATCTAAAGTGTTGATATTGGCGTATTCATTGTAACGAAAAACCAAATGGTCTTGGTTTGGACGCGAACCATTTTCGCAGGAAAAAAGAAAAATTAAAGCACAACTAATTGATAAATAAGCTATTGTTTGGCGTAAAACAGGTTTTATCATGTGGTTTATTAGTTGTAAATTTGCAATCTTTTAAGCGTAAAGATAAATTTTAAAAGATCCTGAAGCAAGTTCGGGAGAACAAAAGATAATGGACAAAAAAGTAGCGTTTTATACTTTGGGGTGCAAACTGAATTTTTCGGAAACCTCAACCATTGCCAGAAGTTTTAACGATGAAGGTTTTGATCGGGTAGATTTTTCAGAAAGGGCGGATATTTATGTGATTAACACGTGCTCGGTTACCGAAAATGCCGATAAGCGTTTTAAAACCATCGTCAAGCAAGCGCAAAAAATAAATCCGGAAGCATTTGTGGCCGCTGTGGGGTGCTATGCCCAGCTCAAACCACAAGAATTGGCCGATGTTGAAGGTGTAGATTTGGTTTTGGGCGCTACCGAAAAGTTTAAAATAACCGATTATTTAAACGACCTTTCCAAAAATGATTTTGGGGAGGTGCATTCCTGCGAAATAGAGGAGGCCGATTTTTATGTGGGCAGTTACTCCATTGGCGAGCGCACGCGTGCTTTTTTAAAGGTCCAGGATGGTTGTGATTACAAGTGCACCTATTGCACCATTCCGTTGGCGCGCGGTATTTCCCGTAGCGACACCATGGAAAATGTGCTGAAAAACGCCAAGGAAATTTCAGAACAAAATATCAAGGAAATAGTGCTTACCGGTGTAAACATTGGCGATTACGGAAAGGGTGAATTCGGAAATAAAAAACACGAACACACCTTTTTGGATCTGGTTACCGAACTGGATAAAGTAGAAGGCATTGAGCGTTTGCGCATTTCGTCCATCGAGCCCAATTTATTAAAAAACGATACCATTGATTTGGTGTCGAAATCCCGAGCATTCGTGCCGCATTTTCATGTACCGTTGCAATCGGGCAGTAACGATATCCTTAAAAAAATGAAACGCCGCTACATGCGTGAACTGTATGTGGATCGCATTTCGAAAATAAAAGAAGTGATGCCGCATGCCTGCATAGGCGTGGACGTTATTGTTGGCTTTCCAGGGGAAACCGACGAGCATTTTTTGGAAACCTACAATTTTCTAAACACGCTTGATATTTCGTATTTGCACGTGTTTACCTATTCAGAGCGCGATAATACCGAAGCCGCCGAAATGGATGGCGAGGTACCCAAAAAAGTAAGAACCAAACGCAGTAAAATGTTGCGCGGACTTTCGGTAAAAAAGCGTCGTGCCTTTTATGAAAGCCAAATAGGAACTACCCGAACGGTATTGTTTGAAAGTGAAAATAAGGAAGGCTATATACATGGTTTTACCGAAAATTACGTAAAAGTGAAAACCCCATGGAATCCCGAATTGGTAAATACGCTACACGAGGTGGGGTTGACTGAGATTGGTGCCGACGGATTGGTAAGGTTTCAGTTTCTAAACCAAATGGTACGATAAATATTTACAAAAAACAAAAAAGCCGAAATCCCATTTGGAATTTCGGCTTTTTTGTTGATACCAATATCAATTAAATCCTTACGCCAACCGGAAGCATGCGTTTGTATTTTCGATTGCTTCGTACAAATTTTGCAATTTCGGGGCTGGTGGGCACAATGCTTAAATTGCGATCGGCAATGTGATTGAAAACAAGTGCTAAAAAACTTTTCTTAAAACTCTCGTCCTTAATGTTTTCTGGGATAACTAACTTGGTTAAAAAAATCTTTCGTTCTTGCGATGAGTATTCAATTTTTGCCAATTGCCCGTCAACTTTAATTTCAAATTGACGCAAGAATTCATTGTCAATTAATTCTGCAGCTTCAACCATGATGATATGTTTTAATTTATAAGGAATGTAAAATAGTGAGCACTATTTGTATAACTTTGTGCAAAAGTACGCAAAAAAAAGCTAAGAATAAAGCGATTAAGTGGTTAATGTACTATGAGTCAAGAACTAATACATGTTTATTTTATGCCGGGAATGGCCGCCAGCCCTAAAATTTTTGAGCACATAAAACTACCGGAAAATCAATTCAGAATGCATTTTTTAGAATGGGCTATACCTGTTGATAATGAAGGGTTTGAGGATTATGCGTTGCGGATGAATGAAAAAATAACGCATAACAATGTGGTGTTGGTTGGGGTGTCTTTTGGCGGGGTGTTGGTTCAGCAAATGGATAAGACCATTAACGCCCGGAAACTTATTATTGTTTCGAGCGTTAAAAGCATGTTCGAACTTCCAAAACGGATGATATTGGCCAAAACCACTTGCGCGTATAAAATCTTGCCCACACAATTGGCGAGTAAAATAGACGTTTTTGAAAAATATGCTTTTGGTAAAACCATAACAAAACGTTTAGAGTTGTATAAAAAGTACCTTTCGGTTAACGACCCTAAATATTTGAGCTGGGCCATAAAGCATATGGTATGCTGGGAACAAAAAGAGCACAGAAAGGATATTGTCCACATCCATGGAGATAAAGATTCGGTGTTTCCCATAAAATACATCAAAAAATGTATCGTTATTAAAAACGGAACACATATTGCCATTATCAATAAATATAAATGGTTCAATGAAAATTTGCCTAGAATAATTTTAAACAGCTAGGTTTATTTTTTAATTTTATAAAAAAACTTTTTAAAGATGAAGACTGTACAGAAAGCCTTGGCACTAGTAGGATTATTAAGTTTATGCGCACTATTTATTTATGCCCTGCAAGACGCGCCAACCGATGAAAATTTCGAAAAAAAGTTAATAAACGATTATAACGTTTATGCACTTCAAGTTCCCCAAGATTTAAATTTTGCGGGAGAACACATGCCTATTGAAAACCCCGATATTTTAGAACGGATTGATAGAGAACTTTTGGTGAATACCTATTGGCAATCTAACGGACTGTTAATGTTCAAACGGGCAAAAAAATACTTCCCGGTAATTGAGCCTATTTTGGCAAAACACGGGGTGCCGGACGATTTTAAATATTTGGCCGTTATTGAAAGCGGACTGACCAATGCCGTTTCTCCGGCCGGAGCCCGTGGCGTGTGGCAAATTATGCCAGCTACTGGGCGTGAAAACGGACTGGAAGTTAACGGCAACGTTGATGAACGCTATCATTTGGAAAAATCTACCGAAGTGGCTTGTAAATACCTTTTAAAATCGAAAGAAGATTTAGGTTCGTGGACTTTGGCTGCAGCGGCTTACAATGCCGGAAATGCTGGTATTTCTAGGCGTTTAAGAGAGCAAAATGTAAATGATTATTACGATTTGCTTTTAGGAGAAGAAACGGGGCGGTATATTTTTAGAATTGTGGCCTTAAAGGAAATTTTGTCCAACCCAACCAAATACGGTTTCAATTTCAGGGAAAAGGATTTGTATAGCCAAGTACCTACCTACCAAGTGGAAGTAGATACCGCAGTTACCGATTTTACCAAGTTTGCCGAGCAATTTGATATTAATTATAAACTACTGAAATTGCACAATCCTTGGTTGCGCGAACCACATTTAAATAATAGGTCCAGAAAACAATACTTTATCGATATCCCAGAAAAAGGATATTATAACTAGCGTTTAGTGATAGATTTTATTAAAGAGCACTTTTGGGAAATATTGATAGTTATCAATTACATTATAGCCATATCTGCGGTTATAACCATTGTGCTCAAAAATATCAACCCAACCAAAACTTTGTCGTATATCATTGTTTTGGTTTTTTTTCCTTTTTTGGGCCTCCTCATTTATTACCTTTTCGGACAAGAATACCGAAAGAATAAAATTTTCAGCAGAAAACACGTCCTAAACCAAAGCACCATAAAATCCATTAACGATGAATTGGAATTGGATAGCGAGGAAATACAAAAGGTTGATAATTATCTGGAAGGCAAAGTAAAACTGGTAAAACTACTTTACGATAACAAAACTTCGCCATTAACGCTTTGTAACGATGTTGATATTTTGATTGATGGCGATGAAAAATTTGAGTATTTGCTTAAGGATCTCAAATTGGCCAAAGACCACATCCATTTAGAATATTATGTGGTAAATGAAAGTCGGATTTGGGATGAGCTTTTGGATGTTTTATGTGAAAAAGCAAGCGAAGGAGTTAAAATAAGGCTGACTTATGATGATGTGGGGAGCAAATTATCTTCAAAAACCAAACAACGACTGAATGATTGCGGAATTGAACATTTTCCATTCATGCCCGTGGTGTTTTCGAAGTTCACCGGAAAAATGAACTACCGAAACCATAGGAAAATAGCAGTGATTGATGGGAAAGTAGCTTATGTTGGAGGAATAAATATTGCTGATGAATATGTTAATGAATACAATGACAATTTTTGGCGTGATACCCATTTAAGATTGGTTGGAGAAGCCGTAAAGTCGTTGCAAATCAGTTTTTTTACTACTTGGCACTTTGTTTCAGATCAAAAGCTGAAAATTTCAAGTTCTTATTTTCCGAAGATAGACTGCGAGGGAAATGTTGCGGTACAGATTGCTGCCAGTGGCCCGGATACCGATTGGGCGTATATTATGGAAGCTATTTTTACCGCCATCACTACCGCCGAAGATTACGTGTATATCACCACGCCATATTTCGTGCCAAACGACCAAATAATCATGGCGTTGCAAGTAGCTTCAAAAAGTGGGGTGGACGTGAAAATAATCATTCCGAAAGAATCAGATTCGTGGGTGGTTAAACATGCAACCAATTCGTATTTAGAGCATTTGTTGGAGGCTGGTGTTGAGGTTTATCGATATACTAAAGGCTTTGTGCACGCTAAGACCATGGTGGTTGACGATATTTTTTCAACCATAGGCACCTCAAACATGGATTATCGCAGTTTCAATATCAATTTTGAAATTAATGCTTTTATTTACGACGAAGAAAAAAGCAAAATGTTGAAAAGACAATTTTTTGAAGATTTGATAAATAGTGAAGCGATTGTGCCCGAAAGGTGGATTAACCGGCCAAAAATAGCAAAGCTAAAAGAATCGTATTGCCGATTGTGGTCGCCTTTAATATAAAAACAGGTCGTTTTAAAAGTAGTTTTTGGGTGATTTTTTTTTGAGTTCTATTTAGGGTAAAGTGCTTCATAAAGATTTTCGGGAGGTGGTCTTCTGGAATGG
>CAZZDI010000153.1:0-6718 GCA_964653155.1 uncultured Flavobacteriaceae bacterium
CCCAATGCCGAAGTAGAGATTATTTAATTATGGAATATGCATGATAAGCTAAGCAGGCGTGCATTCCAAAAAAATAAAATAAACATGAACAAAAATTATTACGCCATATTAATGGCAGGAGGAGTAGGATCGAGATTTTGGCCGGTGAGCACACAGGAATTTCCCAAACAATTTCATGATATGTTGGGGACAGGTGATACGTTGATCCAGAAAACATTCCAACGTTTGGCACATTTAATCCCCAAAGAAAATATTTACATATTAACTAACGAGCGCTATAACGATTTGGTTTTGGAGCAACTCCCCGAAGTCACCCAAAAACAAGTGGTTTTAGAGCCGGCCATGCGAAACACGGCGCCGTGTATTTTGTACGCTTCGTTAAAAATTCAAAAGGAAAACCCCGATGCGGTGATGATTGTGGCGCCCAGCGACCATTGGATTGAAGACGAACAGGCCTTTTCGAAAAACGTAAAACAGGCATTTGATTTTTGCGAAAAGAACGATGCCTTAATGACTTTGGGCATCCAGCCCACTTTCCCCAATACAGGCTATGGTTATATTGAATTTGATAAATCTGCTTCCGAAGATATTAAATCGGTAAACCAATTTAGGGAAAAACCAGATTACGAAACCGCAAAAGAATTTATCGCGAAGGGCAATTTTTTATGGAATGCCGGTATTTTTATGTGGAGTGTAAAAAGCGTGGTTGAGGCTTTTAAAAATAATCAGCCCAATTTGTATGCGCATTTTGAAGCAGGGATTTCTGCCTATAATACAGAAGCCGAAGCTGCTTTTATTGAAGAAAACTACCCGAAAGCGGAGAACATTTCGGTAGATTATGCCATTATGGAAAAATCGAACAATGTGTATGTGATTGCAGCCGACTTCGATTGGAACGATTTGGGCACTTGGGGCAGTCTTTATGATAAATTGGACAAAACCGAAAATGGCAATGCGGTAGTTAATGCCAGGACCTTGGTTGAAGATGCTACAGGAAACATGATCAGCACCCGAAAAGATAAAATTGTGGTGATAGACGGTATTCAGGATTATATTATTGTTGACAAAGACGAAGTTTTGCTTATCTTTCCTAAGTCGAAAGAGCAGGATATTAAAAAAACCCTCCAACAAGTGAAAGACAAATTTGGAGAGCAATACGGCTAAATATGAGCGAAGAAACCAAGTTCAATTTCTCTGAGGAAGAAGAGAAAAAAAAGATAAATGTAGAGCAGTCTAAAGAAGATATTAAAAAGGAGGCTCAAGGTTTGGCGGCCAGCGTCAGTAAGTTTTTAAGTGAACTTCTAGACTTTAGGGACGATACCGATCGAGAGGCTACTATTACCGCCATAAAGGCCGACATTTCCTTTAAGGGAGCAACGGCTTGGATTTTGGTCTGTTCCATTTTTGTGGCTTCCATTGGTTTAAATGCCAACTCTACCGCGGTGGTTATCGGGGCCATGTTAATTTCACCGTTAATGGGGCCTATCTTAGGCGTTGGGCTGTCTATCGCCATCAACGATATTGATACTTTAAAACGGTCGTTGGTTAATTTGGCCATTATGATCGTACTTAGTTTAATTACGGCTTTTTTGTTCTTTTGGCTCTTTCCGCTCAGCGAAGAAACCTCCGAATTGTTAGGAAGAACCCGCCCCGATATACGTGATGTGCTCATCGCTTTTTTTGGCGGATTGGCACTCATTATTGCCCGAACCAAAAAAGGAACCATCGCTTCGGTTATTTTTGGGGTAGCTATTGCCACGGCCTTAATGCCGCCACTGTGCACAGCTGGTTACGGCTTGGCCGAAGGTAACTTGCTTTATTTTGGTG
Organism: uncultured Flavobacteriaceae bacterium; assembly: GCA_964653155.1. GTDB lineage: Bacteria > Bacteroidota > Bacteroidia > Flavobacteriales > Flavobacteriaceae > Flavisericum. Next base: position 1,828 of record CAZZDI010000153.1, read on the forward strand.
GCGCCATGTACTTGTTTACCATCAACACCATTTTTATAGCATTGGCCACGTTTTTGGTTTTGAAGCTATTGCGCTTTCCTATGCTGCGCTACGCCAATTCTAACAAGCGCCGTTTTATTTCGAGGGTTGCTACCGCACTGGCCATAGTAGTGATGATTCCGGCAGTTTGGACCTTTGTTAATGTATTGACCGAAAGCCGTTACCAAAGTGATTATAGAACCTTTATAAAAAATGAGGTAGAATCAAACGAAAATTTATGGCTGCAAAGGCACAGTATGAACATGGACAACAAAACCATTTCGCTTTATTTTAACGGTGAATTGAACGATGCCACGGTAACCGATTTAGAAAATGAACTAAAAAGCTATGAAAATATCCAAGATTTTGCCTTGGACATTTCTGGAAATAAAAATAGGAGTTCTGATAAAATTTTAGAACTTTACGACAAGGCTACCATCGAGCTAGAGCAAAAAGATTACATTATCAAAGGGCTGCGCGAAGAAATAGAAACCCTTAAAAACAACGTGGTAAGCTTGAACAACCAATTGGAAGACAAAGTAAAAAAATCGAACATGGTTTTGTATTCTACAGTGGCGAAAGACGCCAAGATCAAGTTCTCGGATTTAAGCTATTTTGGGATGGCCAAAATGCTGGAATCTACCGATTTTATTAAAGTTGACACCATTGATGTTGTTAGCGTAAAATGGAATTCTAAACTTAATGAAAGCGAGAAAAACAAAAAGGAAACCGAATTGAAAGTTTGGCTAAAAGGAGCTCTTAAAACAAATAATTTTATTTTGGTAAAAGAAGACAAATAAGCTTTAATCATTTTCCTCTAAATACATTTTCCGTACTTTTTTAAACAATTCTGAAGAATAAACAAAATTGGTAACGGCTTCATTGTCGGTTTTAAAAATATTTTCGTTGGAGCCTTCCCATTCTTTGAATCCGTTTTTTAGGAAAACAATTTTTTTGCCAATTTCCATTACCGAGTTCATATCGTGCGAATTAATTACTGTGGTGATTTGGTATTCTTCGGTAATTTCTTGAATGAGGTTGTCAATGACAATGGCCGTTTTGGGGTCGAGACCAGAATTAGGCTCGTCGCAAAACAAGTATTTTGGTTTATTGACAATGGCACGGGCAATGGCTACCCGTTTTTGCATACCGCCAGAGGCTTCACTGGGCATTTTTTTGTGCGCACCATCAAGATTAACCCGTTTTAAAACAAAATCGGCGCGGTCTTGCATTTCGCTTTTTGCCATTTTGGTGAACATGCGCAACGGGAACATAACGTTTTCTTCAATGGTCATTGAATCAAATAGTGCGCTGCCCTGAAAAACCATACCTATTTCGGCACGTAAATCGCGCTTTTCATCTTCCGATAGTTTCGAAAATATTTTTCCGTCGTAAGCAATGCTGCCCTTTTCGTAATTGAACAAACCCAACAAACACTTTAAAAATACGGTTTTTCCAGAGCCGCTTTGCCCAATAATCAAGTTGGTTTTCCCCTTTTCAAACGAGGTGCTAATACCTTTTAAAATGTGGGCATCGCCAAACGATTTATGTAAATCCTTAACTTCTATCATTAGCCTAGCATCATGTCGGTTAATAAATAGTTCAATAAAATGATGACTACCGAAGTCCAAACAAAAGCCGTGGTACTCGCTTTTCCAACTTCAAGTGCGCCGCCTTTCATATAATAGCCGTAAAACGAAGGCACGGTGGCCAAAACAATGGCAAAAACAAATGTTTTTATAAAAGCATAAACCACGTGAAAGGTTTCAAAATCGGTCTGTATGCCATAAATGTAGTCTTCTAAAGTGGAATAGCCCCCGAAAATACAGGCAGCCATACCGCCCAAAATGCCCAAAAACATACCAATGGCAATGGCAAACGGATACAGCATTAAAGCAACAGTTTTAGGGAATACCAAGTAATTTAAAGAGTTAATACCCATAACTTCGAGCGCATCAATTTGTTCTGTAACGCGCATGGTGCCGATACTGGAGGTGATAAACGACCCTACTTTTCCGGCCATAATGATAGAGGTGAAAGTAGGCGCAAATTCCAGGATAACCGATTGCCGGGTAGCGAACCCAACCAAATAACGCGGAATTAAAGGGTTATCAATGTTTAAAGCGGTTTGGATGGTGATTACGCCACCCACGAAAAACGAAATAAAAGCAATAATGCCCAACGATCCTATGATGAGGTCGTCAATGTCCTTAAGGATCAATGTACGCATAACCGACCATTTGGTGGGCTTTCGAAACATTTCAACAATCATTAAAAAATAGGACCCTATATTTTGAAGGTAAGTCATAAGTCAATTTGTTGTGCTAAAGTAAAAAAAAGTTAGGGGTATTTAACTTTAATTTTAAATTATGATGTGTTTAAAACTGTATTTTTAGGCAAAATTTAAACACATGAAAAATATCCTGTTCGCTGTTCTCTTATTAATTACAGGGGTTTCCTCCAATTCGCAAAACGCTTCTGTCTCAAATAAAATAGGAGCAGAACCGTCAAGACCTAAACTGGTGGTTGGGATTGTGGTTGATCAAATGCGATATGATTATTTAACCCGTTTTTATCATAAATATGGCGAAGGCGGTTTTAAGCGCATGATGGCCGAAGGTTTTAATTGCAAAAACAATCATTTTAACTACATTCCTACAAAAACAGGGCCAGGCCATGCCTCGGTTTATACCGGTACAACGCCAAAATACCACGGCATTATTGCAAACGATTGGTATGATAAAGAAACCAAAAGTATGGCGTATTGTGCAGGTGATGATAGCGTAAATTCAGTGGGGACCACAAATTCTGATGGGAAAATGTCGCCACACCGCATGCAAACCACCACTTTTGCTGATGAAAACAGGTTGTTTACACAAATGCGCGGAAAAACCATCGGGATTTCAATTAAAGACCGCGGCTCTATACTTCCCGCCGGCCACACCGCCAATGCCGCATATTGGTTTACGGGAGGCGACGAAGGCCATTTTATAAGCAGTACTTTTTATATGGATGCTTTACCGAAGTGGGTAGAAAAGTTCAATAAATCGAAAGTTGTAGAATCTTATTTGAAACCGTGGAATACGCTTTACGATATCGAGACTTACGTTGAAAGTGGAAGCGATAAAAACGATTTTGAAGGTTCTTTTAGAGGAAAAGAAACGGCAACATTTCCGTATGATTTAAAAGATTTATCTGCTCAAAACTCTGGATTTGATATTTTAAAATCCACGCCCTACGGAAACAGTATCGTGGCCGATTTTGCCATTGCCGCTATTGATGGCGAAGCTTTGGGGCAGGATGATATTACTGATGTTTTGGCCGTAAGTTTTTCGAGTACCGATTATATTGGACATAAATTCGGGGTAAACTCCAAAGAAATTCAAGATACCTATTTACGGTTGGATAAAGATTTGGAACGCTTTTTTAAGGCCTTGGATGAAAAAGTGGGCAAAGGTGAATACACCGTATTTTTAACTGCCGATCACGGAGCCGTTGATGTGCCTTCGTATTTGCATTCCGAAAAAATTCCGGCAGGCTATTTAAACAATAACGAGCGTAAAAAAGCCTTCAATATTTTCTTGACCGAAACTTACGGTACCACTGAAATTTTAGAAAACATCAGTAACGACCAAATTTTTCTCAACCGTGAGAAAATAAAGGCTTTGGGCTTAGATTTAAGCGATGTACAAGAAGCCGTTGTAAACGAACAATTAGGTTATGCCCATGTTTCAAAAGCTTATTCGGCAACCACTATGAGTTCGGTAAACTTTGTTGAAGGCATTGAAGCGTTATTACAAAAGGGCTTTAACCAAAAGCGATCGGGCGATGTTGTTTTGGTAAACGATCCCGCCTTTGTCTCGTCTGGCCACACAGGCTCTAGCCACAGCACAGGGTTTAATTACGATACGCATGTGCCCTTATTGTTTTTTGGTAAAGGCATCAAAAACGGGCACACCTTCAAAAAAACAGAAATAACAGATATTGCACCAACCATGTCGGCCATTTTGGGTACTAGTTTTCCCAACGGAGCTATTGGTCGGCCGTTGGAATTTGTTTTTAAATAATGAACAAGAGAACAATATATTCAATTATAGCAATTCTGATCGTTGTTGGTGTTTATAGCTACGAACATTTTTTAAAGGAAGAAGAAAAAGTCGAAGCAGTTTCCGAAGGAAAGCATGTTAAGCAAGAAACCAATGCTTATTTTCTACCAAGTAACACCACAGGCCAGGTGGTGCACCACGATGGCTATTCGTTATCGTACAGTGAAGAGCACGAACAACCAGAATGGGTAGCCTACGAACTGAAGAAAGCGCATCTTTCGAACATCAACCACAAACGCCCCTATTTTGAAATTGACGAAGCCGTAAAAACCGGTGCGGCGCATTGGCGCAATTACAAAAATTCGGGTTACGATCGCGGTCATTTGTGCCCTGCTGGCGATAGGCGTTATAGTAAACAAGCCCACGACGAAACGTTTTTAACCAGTAATATTAGTCCGCAAGAACATCAGTTCAATTCGGGTATTTGGAATACCTTGGAGCAAAAAGTACGCTATTGGGCCAGTAAATACGATGGCGTTTTTGTAGTGACCGGAGGGGTTTTGAAAGATGGATTGGAAACCATTGGTGAAGAACAGGTTTCGGTGCCCAATCAATTTTACAAAATACTGATAGATGCAAACAACGGCAACCCCAAAATGATAGCTTTTTTAATGCCTCATAAAGATTCCAAAAAACCACTTTACGAATTTGTGGTGTCGGTCGATTCTATTGAGAAAATTACGGGAATTGATTTTTTTCCACAATTGGAAGACTCCATTGAAAACAAATTGGAAGCGTCTAGTAGTTATAAAGGTTGGAGTTTTTAG
>CAZZDI010000154.1:0-5400 GCA_964653155.1 uncultured Flavobacteriaceae bacterium
CATTTTGAGAAAAAGTAACAATTTATGTTCTATTTGTTTTAAAATACATTTAAAAAAAATCTATTAATTTGATTTTCACCGTAGAAACTCAGGTGATTATATTTTAATTAATTATATTTAATGACCTATTTTTATTGAAATGCCTTCAACCTTTAAAACTGTCGCAAAATTCCAATATTCCAGCGAAGCCCAAATTATAAAAGGCCGTTTGGAGGCCGAAGGCATTAAAGTTTTTTTAAGCGATAATCTCACCATTGATACCGACCCCTTGGTTAGCAATGCCATTGGCGGTGTAAAGCTTAAAGTATTAAACCAAGATGCCATAAAAGCCCAACATATTTTAGATGGTATTGCCAAGTATTCTTTGGACAACGAAGGCCTTCCGCTTCATTGCCCTAATTGCCATAGTACTCAGGTTCAATTATATTCTACCATAAAAGATTTTAAATCGTTTTTTTCGTTTGTGGCCGGCTTCTTATCAGGAACCTTGCCTTTTTATGCCAAAGACAAATATAGGTGCGAAAATTGCAATTACGAATTTGATACTATACTGTAGGCGTTCCTTAATTTTTTAACTACAAACTCTATTTCTTCTTCATTTAAATGCCCAAAACCAAAACGGATGGCACAGGTATTTTTATTTTGGTACAATATGGTTTTTGGCAAGAATACAGCCTGTTTTTCGGCCTCTTCGGCCAATTTCACCAACGGTATTTGGGGGTTGAACTGTAGCCACAAGGCCAATCCGCCAAAAGGGCTACTCCAAAAAACAGTATGGCCAAACTCAACTTCCAAATGGTGTATCAAACAATCGCGCCGTTGCTTATACACAATAACATTTTTTTTTAACAAACGGTTTATTTCGCCTTCTGAAATCAACTCCGAAAGCATTTGCTCTTGTATTAAATCGCCTTGTTTATCGAGCAATTCTAAATAGTTTTTGGCTTCAGAAATCAAGTTTTCTGGTGCTACAACAAACCCCGTTTGAAAACTGGGGAATAGCGATTGGCCCAAATTACCCAAATAAATAACCATACCATATCCATCGGCACTGGCCATAGGCAACATGGCAGAACCTTCAAACTGAAAATCGTAATCGTAATCGTCTTCAATAATAGCAAAACTATAAGCCTTTGCCAATTGCAAAAGTTTTAACCGCCGTTGGGCACTTAAGGTTTTTGTGGTAGGATAATCGCGGTGGGCGCAAACATAAACCGCCCTAATGCTTCCTTTTACAAAATGGGTTTTTATATACTCCACATCCAATCCATCACCATCAATCGGGATGGTTTTTATTACAGCCCCGGCTTGCTGAAAAATCATATTAGATTGGTAATTGCTCAACTCGCCCACCAAAACCACATCGTTTGGTTTTAAAAGCAACCGCGACACTATATACAAGCTCATTTCGGTGCTTCTGGTATTTAAAAGGTTTTGGGGTTTTATATGGAAGCCTCTGGTGGCATTTAAATAATTACAAAGTTGTATTTCGAAAACAGAGGGGCCGGCATCATTGGTTCGGTTCCATTTCGAAATTAGGGTTTTTCGCTTCATAGCGGCACTGTACCATCTGGAAAATTGGTGTGTGGGGTGCAAACGCAAATCGGGCTTACCATCGTTAACCATTAATTTAGCTTGGGTTAACTCTGCCGTTGAGGCCAAATTAAACGACTTTTGAAATGGAAACCCCGTGGTTTTGGCATAAACATAAACTTGGTTAATATGTTGTGTTGGTGCAGTAATTTTGGCGGTTTTAGGTTCGGGCACCAACACATAAGTACCTTTATTCGGTATAATATCTACCCAGCCTTGTGCGGCCAATTCATCGTAAATGGCTACCGCCGTATTTCGATGGATATTTAGCAGTTGACTTAAACCCCGCGTACCCGGCAAAACCGAACCTTTCAATAAATAACCCCGTTGTATAAGGTTTACAATCTGCTCAGACACCTGTATGTAAACCGGTTTAGAACTCGATTTATCAAAATTTATTAATTGTTCAAAAAGGTGCACAACCGGACTATTCATTGTTTTTAAACTGGACTACCATAATAGTCCGCAAAGATACGATTTTTGCAGCGTTAAAAACGCATCATAAATTACCATGAAAAATAAGCTAACATTAATTGTACTTTTAATACTTGCTGCTTTTAAAGTTAAAGCGCAAAACCAAACTGTTAAAATGGATTCCCTTAAGGAAATAACCATTACCTCTACCCGCATTGATTTACCATTTAAGGAAAACTCAAGAACCATTAACATTATTTCTTCAGAAGACATAAAAAACAGCGCCGCCACTAATGTTGCCGATGTATTGCAGCAGGTAGCCGGTATTGATATTAGAAAGCGCGGAACGGGCGGAAGTCAAGCCGACCTGTACATCCGTGGTGGTAGTTTCGACCAAACTTTACTGCTTATTGACGGCATAAAAATGGACGATGCCCAAACCGGGCACCACACCCTAAACGCAGCCCTGCCCATTGAAGTAATTGAGCGCATTGAAATTATAAAAGGCCCGGCCGCTAGAGCTTTTGGACAAAATGCGTTTGCCGGCGCAGTTAATATCGTTACCAAAAAACAACTAAAAAACAGTGTTTCTGCTAATCTGGAAACCGGTTCTTTTAACCAATTGAATGGCTCGGTTACCGTGGGTTCAGATTTAAAAAATTCCACACATATTCTGCATGCCGGAAAATTAACTTCGGATGGCTACCGCTACAATTCAGATTACGACAATTCAAACTATTTTCTAAAAAGTGTACTGAACAAAAACAATCAGCCCATTGAAATGATCGCGACGTTTTTCGACCGAAAATTTGGTGCCGAAAACTTTTATACCACAAACCCTACTTTTAACGAATACGAAGAAACCCAAAATAGCTTATTGGCATTTTCAACAGCATTCAACACCAGAAAACTTCAAATAAAACCCAGAGTATATTGGAAACGCAACCAAGATATATTTTTGCTTCGCCGAAACGACCCCAGTTTTTACAGAAACCTGCACATTACCAATAAAGCAGGAGCCGAAGTAAATGCATCGTACGCTTCAAATATTGGGGTTACCGGTTTTGGTATCGATATGTCGCAAATTTACATAAGCAGTAATAATTTGGGCGACCGAAACCGATTCATGACCACAGCGTTTTTAGAGCACCGCTTTAAACTCTTAAACAATAAAATAGATATTACTCCCGGTGTGGCCGTTACCTATTTTTCAGATTTTAAATTTCATGCTTTTCCGGGTATAGATGTAGGCTATCAAGTGGCTGAAAATTTCAGACTTTACGGAAATGCAGGATATACGTACCGTGTGCCCACTTACACCGATTTGTACTATACCGATCCGGCCACCATTGGCAACGAAAACCTTGAACCAGAGGAAGCCCTATCGGGCGAACTGGGCGGAAAATATTTTTCATCAAAATTCAACGCTTCATTTGCTTTATTTTACAAAGATGCACATAACCTAATCGACTTTGTAAAAGCTAATGAAGAAGACCCATTTATGGCACAGAACCTTAGGGATTTATACACCAAAGGTTTCGAGTTGAACACCAATTATAATTTCAACGTCAATGCCTTACAGCAAAGTCTATCGTTTGGTTACACCTTTTTGGAAGATGAAGTAGGCGATCTAAACCTTAATTTTTCGCGCTATTCCATAAACTCGTTAAAGCACCATTTTACATCGCGTTTAAGCACCCAATTTGTTAAAAACTTCAACTTTAATATTATTTATAAATATGCCGAGCGCACACAGGGCCTAAGTTATAATGTTTGGGATGCCTCAGCTATTTTTAAGGCCAACGCTTTTGAGTTGAGCATTACCGCCAATAATATTTTTGATGCCGATTATATTGAAAGTGGCGTAATACCCATGCCGCCAAGCAATGTGCTGTTTGGCATACGTTATGGTTTTAACTAGTGAAAATCAAGATACTCTTTAATAGAAAAAGCTTGTCGAAAAAGTTGTATTCTGTGTCATATTGAGCTTGTCGAAATATCTTAATAATCTGATGATAAGCATCGGTTTCGACAGGCTCAACCTGACAAAGTTAAAGACAAACGGTTTTTCAGACCTTTTGTTTGCCCATTTATCGCACTGCGAAAAACTACGTTTCATCAAAAAAATAACGCAAAACAATACTATTTTAAATCAGGTAACGTTTTCTTAACTTTGGCTCACAAAATTTTTAAGCATTGGCGTTAAACTTACAGGAAATTCCGCGGGTAAAAACCATTACCAAAGCCGATTTTTTAAAACACTACTTTAACCCACAAAAACCAGTGGTTATAGAGCGTTTTATTGAAGATTGGCCAGCTTACGCCAAGTGGAATCTAGACTACATCAAACACATTGGCGGCGATATTACCATTCCGCTTTACGACGATAGGCCCGTTGATTACCGCGACGGTTTTAACGAACCCCACGCTAAAATGAAACTGGCCGATTACATCGATTTGCTAAAACGCGAACCCACAAAATACCGCATCTTTTTGTGGAATGCCCTAAAGGAAATTCCGCAGTTACAAAACGATTTTTCGTTTCCCGATTTTGGTTTGCGCCTCATGAAAGGCATCCCCATGTTATTTTTTGGCGGGCAAGATTCGTACACTTTTATGCACTACGATATCGATTTGGCCAATATTTTCCACTTTCATTTTGAAGGCAAAAAACAAATTATTCTGTTCGACCAAAAACAGAACAAATATTTGTACAAAATACCGCATTCGCTCATTACCCGCGAAGACATCGATTTTAACAACCCCGACCTTGAAAAATGGCCCATGCTAAAAAAGGCTAAAGGCTACAAAACCGAACTGAACCACGGCGAAGTACTGTACATGCCCGAAGGCTATTGGCACTACATGCGGTACATAACACCTGGCTTTTCAATGAGCCTGCGCGCCATTGCCAGAAACCCAAAAAATTTTAGCAAAGCGGTTTACAATTTACTGATAATGCGCAATTACGACAACCTGATGCGCCGCCTAAAAAAACAGAAGTGGATCGATTGGAAAAACCAACAAGCCATAAAAAACACCCATAAGCATTTGTAGTTTTTAACCCACTGGCATGACGTTAAAATTCGCCATTTCGAGTGAATTTCACGAATGAAGGAGTGAAATTTGCACTTCGGCTCGAGTTTATATTGAGCGTAGACGAAATACTCAGTAGAGCTATCGAGAAAAAGAAGTTTAATCTAAAAAAACATAGTTCTCGATACGATTTTTCCTCACTCAAAATCACTCGAACAGACGGTTAAAGCAAATTCTATTTTCAAAATACACAACAAGTAGTTTTTATACGTCGTTTATATAAAACTTACATATATTTGCCTTCTCAAATTTAAATTTAGAATACATGAAAAGATTTATTTTTTTAATCGCTGTATT
>CAZZDI010000154.1:5500-6673 GCA_964653155.1 uncultured Flavobacteriaceae bacterium
TCTCAAATTTAAATTTAGAATACATGAAAAGATTTATTTTTTTAATCGCTGTATTAAGCGTTTCATTAGTCAACTCACAAGCCTTTACCGGTGCAAACGACAATAAGTTTCAAGTGGGTGCCAACTTTCAAAACAACGGTACCGGACTTAATTTAAGCTACGATTTTGGTATTGGCGAGAATATTTCGGTTGGTATATCGTCCACCTATATTTTAGGAATTAACGAAAACCTAAAAAACAATGCCGATGAAGATTTGAACGCCGATTTTGATAACCGTTTTGATGTACGCGCCCGTTTTAACGCCAACTTGGGCAACGTAATTAATATTGACGAAAACTTTGATGTGTACCCCGGTTTAAGCCTTGGGCTTAAAAATTTTGGCGGACACCTTGGCGCACGTTACTTTTTTACAGACGGCTTTGGTTTGTTTACCGAACTTAACGTGCCTTTTGCAAAATACAAAACTGAAAGCTTAACGGCTCCCGAAAAACTGCACAACCAATTTAGCATTAATTTGGGCACGGTTTTTAATCTGTAAGAAATTATATTAAAATTATTAAAAGCGGATAGCCCATTGGTTTTATCCGCTTTTTTTATGGGCATAAAACACTACTGAATCAGTTCAGAAGCTTTTTCATATACTAAATGCGACTCCCAACCCCGGTAAAGCAAATAATCTATTAATTTCTTCCGTTTTTTATACAAGTTGCTCTCTTTGATGCTATTGGCTTTTTTTTCGGCTAAACTATGTAAAACTTCGACGTACTCCGCATCCGAAATTTCTGCAAGTGCCGCGTTTATGTTAACTTTGCTTACGCCTTTTTGCTTCAACGTGTAGGTTAATCGGCGGCGCCCCCATTTTTTAATCCTAAACTTACCGCTCACAAATGTTTTGGCGTAACGCGACTCGTTAAGAAAGTTATGCTCTAACAAATGGACCACAATCACATCGATGGCTTCGGGTATCATGTGCATGGCCTCCAGTTTTTGCCGCACTTCTTGATGGCAGCGTTCTTGGTACGCGCAATAGCGCTCCAGTGTTTGGGTAGCCTCTTGCAGCGTATATGTTTTTTTGGTTTGCATAACATGCCAAAAATAACAATTGCTATTAACAAATATAAAATATACAAAACCAAATCTGCCGCATGGAACTGTGCCCAAGTAAAGATTTT
>CAZZDI010000155.1:0-6664 GCA_964653155.1 uncultured Flavobacteriaceae bacterium
TTTCAAACAATATTTCGCTGGCATACAGGAATACTTCAATATCTAAAATATCACTGCCCGTATGCATGTGTATGCCGTTAATGGTCATTTTGGTATTTTCAACAATACGCAAAATGTGCGGTATTTGGTGAATTGAAATTCCGAATTTAGAATCGATATGCCCTACTGAAATATTAGCATTTCCACCGGCCATAACATGCGGGTTGATACGGATACAAACCGGAGTTTTGGGGTGCTTGGTGCCAAATTGCTCTAAAATGGAAAGGTTGTCGATATTGATTTTTACACCCAGTTTCGCGGCTTCTTCAATTTCGTTTAACGACACGCCGTTTGGTGTGAAAATAATTTGGTCGGGCGAATATCCGGCAGCCAAGCCCAATTTCACCTCTTGGATGGAAACGGTATCAATTCCAGAACCTAAAGATTTTAAAAGTTTTAAAACAGAAATGTTAGACAATGCCTTAACCGCATAGTTTATTTTTAGGTGCTTTACATTTTTAAAAGCGCCGGTAAGTCTTTTGTACTGTGCTTCAATTTTGTTGGCGTCGTAAACGTAAACGGGACTGCCAAACTCCTGTGCAATTTTCAGCAATTGATTTTCTGTCATGATTTCAAATTTTCGCCAAAGATATTTCATTAAAACTTATAAAAAAGAATTCAACTAAAAAATTTATATAATTAAACAAAAAGTTAATTATTTAACAACGCGAAAAAACTGATTGAGGCAATTGAAAGTTTTCGCAATTATTTATTAGGGTAAGTTATTGCTATTATATACATTTGTGATTCTTAAAACTTATCAAGTACATTATGAATTTACACGAATATCAAGGTAAAGAAATATTAAGCAGTTTTGGTGTGCGCATTCAGCGTGGTATTGTGGCACAAAATGCCCAAGAAGCAGTAGCGGCGGCAAAACAATTAACTAGTGAAACCGGAACCAGTTGGCATGTTATAAAAGCTCAAGTTCATGCAGGTGGCCGTGGAAAAGGTGGCGGTGTAAAGCTGGCCAAAAACCTAAAGGAAGTTGAAGAATTGGCTGGCCAAATTATTGGTATGGACTTGGTAACGCCACAAACTTCGGCAGCCGGTAAACGTGTGCACCAAGTTTTAGTGGCCGAAGATGTTTACTACCCTGGCGAAAGCGAAACCAGCGAATTTTATATGTCGGTTTTGTTGAACAGAAGTACGGGACGCAACATGATTATGTATTCTACCGAAGGCGGAATGGATATTGAAACCGTAGCGGAAGAAACGCCACATTTAATTTTTACCGAAGAAATTGATCCTGCTGTGGGCATTATGCCTTTCCAAGCGAGACGCGTAGCCTTTAATTTAGGTTTGTCTGGTACAGCATTTAAGGAAATGACCAAATTCGTTACAGCTCTATATACGGCTTACGTAAAGTCTGATTCTTCGTTATTTGAAATCAATCCGGTTTTAAAAACCAGCGATGATAAAATTATGGCCGTTGATGCCAAAGTAACCATTGATGACAATGCCCTTTACAGACATAAAGATTATGTAAACCTTAGAGATATTCGAGAAGAAAGTGCCATTGAAGTTGAAGCGGGCGAAAAAGGACTTAACTATGTTGACCTTGACGGAAACGTTGGGTGCATGGTAAACGGTGCTGGGTTGGCTATGGCGACCATGGATTTAATTAAGCAAGCCGGTGGTGAGCCTGCAAACTTTTTAGATGTTGGTGGTACTGCCGATGCAGCTCGTGTTGAAGCAGCTTTCAAAATCATTTTAAAAGACCCAGCTGTAAAGGCCATTTTAATCAATATTTTTGGTGGTATTGTACGTTGCGATAGAGTAGCGCAAGGGGTAATTGATGCCTACAAAAATATGGGGAACATCAACGTGCCAATTATTGTGCGTTTGCAAGGAACCAATGCCGATGTGGCAAAAGAATTAATTGACAACTCTGGTTTGGACGTTTTAAGTGCCACCGAATTTCAAGAAGCGGCAGATAAAGTACAGGAAGTACTATCTTAAGTTTTTAGCGAAATATATTTTAAAAAGAGCAACTCTTTAGTGGTTGCTCTTTTTTTGTGCTTTGTTTTCAGCCCTTTTTATCTTTTCTCCTTTTTTGGGCATGGGGCCTCGTAAATGGATTACCAGCCCGTTTAAGAAGTTTCGTAAAATCTGGTCGCCGCATTCCATGTATTTTGGGTGGTCTTCCCGTCTAAAAAATGCGCCCAATTCACTTTTCGAAATTCTAAAATCTACTAACGCCAAAATTTTTACAATATCGTCGTCGCGTAGTTTCAGTGCCACTCGTAATTTTTTTAAAATATCATTATTTGTCATACTTTTTAGTTTATGCTTTATTGACGGTGCATTTCATCGATTTTTACCTGAAGAGCACTAAGAATTGACGTTTTCAACTGTTGCAAAGATACCTTAAAATTAGAATTGCTCCATTTTGTGTTTAAAATCAATTATATAGAGTTAATGTATTGATAATTAAGGAGTTGTGTGTTGGTGGTTTGTTTTTTCCATTTTTTCAGAATTGACCAAATGCCATTTTATTAGCTGAATAAAAATTTCTATTGACGAAATAAATAAAATATACGATTAAATACGTGTTGTTTTTCGATAAGCTACATTATATCTACGATTATAAAAGCCTATTCGGTGCGTAACTTTATGATAAATTGAATTATCCGCTGAAAAAATGATTAATAGAGTAGAAAAATTGAGTCTTTTGTCAGAAATGATTGCTTTTGCAAAATATGATAAAGACATCCATAGAATAGAGTATAATTTTTTGCTGGGAGTGGCAAAACAACTGGATATAGCCCGCGAGGATTTCGATTATTTATTGGAAAATCCAATTTCCTATACGCATTTAAAATCGCATAGCGAGCGCATCGTGCAATTCCATAGGTTGGTATTGTTAATGAATATAGAACAAGAATACCAAGAAGAAAGCGAAACGGCCGGAGTAACCAAATTGTACAATTTCGGATTGCGTATGGGGTTAAGCCACGAGTCCATCACCAAGGTATTGTACTTGATGGACAGCTTCCCAAATAAAATAGTTCCCCCCGATGTTTTAATTGATATTTTCAAAACACAGTATAATTAATCCCTCTTGCACTAAGATGTTATCTAAGTACTAATTAATAGTGTTGATAGCGCAACAATAGTTGTAAAAAATGAAAAGCTAAAAGGTTAAACTTTTAGCTTTTCTAGTTTTTCTTGATATACTTTAATTTCGTCCCGTAACTGGGCAGCCACAATAAAATCTAAAGCTTTTGCGGCTTCTTCCATGGTTTTACGTTTTTCGCGTATTTTTTTCTCCAGTTCGGGTTTGCTCAGGTACTCGCTTTCCGGTTCAGCGGCTTTAGCGGCTTGCAATTCATAGCTATAAGTGCTTACCGAGTTTTTCGATAAAGCATTATCCAAACTTTTGTTTAATGCTTTTGGAGTGATGTTGTTGGTTGTATTGTACGCCATTTGTTTTTCACGACGGTAATTGGTTTCGTCAATGGTTTTTTGCATGCTGTTGGTAATTTTATCAGCATACATTATGGCCTTTCCGTTAAGGTTCCTGGCGGCACGACCCACCGTTTGGGTCAATGATCTTGTGGAGCGTAAAAAGCCTTCTTTATCGGCATCTAAAATGGCAACCAACGATACTTCGGGTAAATCCAAGCCTTCGCGCAATAAGTTTACGCCCACCAAAACATCAAATAGGCCCTTTCGTAAATCCTGCATAATTTCAACACGCTCCAAAGTATCTACATCGCTATGGATGTAACGACAACGAATTTGAATGCGGTCTAAATATTTGGTCAGTTCTTCGGCCATACGTTTGGTAAGCGTGGTTACTAAAGTGCGTTCGTCTTTTTCAACACGTTGCTGGATTTCCTCGATTAAATCATCAATTTGATTTAAACTGGGGCGGACTTCAATTATTGGGTCTAATAGCCCCGTAGGACGGATAATCTGCTCTACATAAACCCCATCGGTTTTTTGCAGTTCGTAATCGGCTGGGGTGGCACTCACATAAATCACTTGGTTTTGCAGCGCTTCAAACTCTTCAAATTTTAAGGGGCGGTTGTCCATAGCTGCGGGCAGCCTAAATCCATATTCCACCAAATTTTCCTTTCGGCTGCGGTCGCCACCGTACATGGCGTGCACTTGCGAAATGGTTACGTGGCTTTCGTCCACCACCATTAAATAATCATCCGGAAAATAATCCAACAGACAGAACGGGCGCGACCCGGGTTGGCGGCCGTCCAAGTATCTCGAATAATTTTCAATGCCTGAACAATAGCCCAATTCACGAATCATTTCCAAATCGAATTCGGTGCGTTCTTTCAGTCTTTTGGCCTCCAAATGCTTCCCGATGTCTTTAAAATAATCGTGCTGTTTTACCAAATCGTCTTGAATGTCTTTAATGGCGTTTTGAAGCACTTCGGGCGAGGTCACGAACATATTGGCCGGATAGATGTTCAGTCGGTCGTATTTTTCAATGATTTCATTGGTTTGGATGTTGAACGATTCAATATCCTCGATTTCATCACCAAAAAAATGAATTCTAAAGGCATCATCGGCATAGCTCGGGAAAACATCCACCGTATCACCTTTTATTCTGAAGTTTCCATGGCGGAACTCACTTTCGGTTCTGGAATACAAACTTTGTACCAACTGATGGAGCAGTTTGGTTCTCGAAATCACCTGGTCGCGTTTTAAAGTAATCACGTTTTTTTGAAATTCGACAGGGTTTCCGATGCCGTACAGACAAGAAACGGATGCCACCACCAAAACATCCCGACGGCCACTAAGTAGCGAAGAGGTGGTGCTCAATCGCATTTTTTCTATTTCCTCGTTAATGGATAAATCCTTTTCAATATACACTCCGGAAACAGGAATATAAGCCTCGGGCTGATAGTAATCGTAGTAGGACACAAAATATTCAACCGCGTTATCTGGAAAAAACTGCTTGAATTCAGAATACAGTTGGGCTGCCAAAGTTTTGTTGTGCGCCAACACCAAAGTAGGGCGTTGTACTTCTTCAATAACGTTTGCTACGGTAAAGGTTTTGCCCGATCCGGTAACACCAAGTAGGGTTTGGTACTTTTCGTCTGTTTCGATGCCGTTGGCCAACTTTTTTATGGCTTGAGGCTGGTCGCCGGTTGGTTTAAATGCGGAAGCTACTTTAAATTTCATCTGTTTTTTTTATTGCAATTTATTGGTCAGATGTCATTCGCATGTTATAATCTTTAAATTATATCCAGGGTGCGGTTATGCTCATTTCATTCTGCAAAATTACACAAAATAAACATGCTATCGTTTTAAAGCGAAATGCCCTTTTATATCAAACGATTCACCATCCTGCATAATCTTGGCAACAAACCAGTAATCATCAGAGGGCATATTTTGGCCATTAAACGTGCCGTCCCAACCCATGGAAGTATGTGGTAGTGTTTTTAAAAGTTTTCCGTAGCGGTTGTAAATGTAAACCATGGTGCCGGGTAATTGGTCAACGCCTACAATATGCCAAGTATCGTACGCTCCGTCATTATTGGGAGTGAAAAATTTAGGAATATCAATAACAAATACTTCGCGTGTTACATCCAAACAACCGTTTAAATCGCGAACCGTAACCAAATGCGGACCAAAGGACACGTTTTCAAACACATTAGATGTTTGCGGCTCGCCATCATCCAGAATGAAAACGTAATTGCCAATTCCGGAAACATCAACGGTAATGCTGTTGGGGTCGGCAAAATCGACCGTTTGGGTGAAATTTATAGTAGCTTGGTCTGATTCCACAACGCTAAAATTATGGGTGTA
The DNA here is from genome assembly GCA_964653155.1 of uncultured Flavobacteriaceae bacterium. Classification (GTDB taxonomy): domain Bacteria; phylum Bacteroidota; class Bacteroidia; order Flavobacteriales; family Flavobacteriaceae; genus Flavisericum. The sequence continues at coordinate 5,815 of CAZZDI010000155.1, forward strand.
CGAACAATCTGGAGCTATGGTGTTCGGGCGCGTAACGGTAACGCTGTAATTGCCAATATCGTTCGGGCCGATAAGAATTTCAGCAGAAGTCGCTCCGGTTGACCATAAATAGGTATCGCCAGGAACACCAGTTTCCGCACTGACTACCATGGGCTCGTCGTTGCACAATGGTACAATATCATTGATGGGGATAATGGGCAACGGGTTAATTCGTGTACTGAACTGGGTGGTGCTAAAACACCCTGTGCTTATATTTTGAACGCGCACAAAAATGGTTTCGCCGTCTGTAGCTTGGTAGGAATTGTTTATTCTGTTGACTCCGCTTTCGGCATCTTCATCCGTATTATAAAAAGTAATATTGAAGTTTGATGCATTTTGTGAACCCAAAATAGCACTGTTGTTTTGCGTGAGGTCGAATACTAAAAAGTCATCATAATCATCGTTACAATCAATTAAATCCGGTGGGGTATTGGCAATGGGGTTTTCGTTAATCTGTAAAATGAAAGCCTGAACAATAAAACAGCCCGTTGTAGGGTTTGAAGCTCTGACGTAAAGCGTGTGGTTGCTGTTAGTATAATTGTAAATATTGTTTAGGGGAGGAGTATTGTCTTCGGCATCGATTGGATTATCGTAGTATGATATATTCACCACCGAGGGATCATCAACGATCATGTTGTCAACAAATGATAAATCGTAGGTGTTGGTGTCGTTGTCGCAAATTTCAACTGTGCCCACCGTATTTGTTGGTGGCGGCAGATTTACATTAAGTTGAAGCGGCACAATGGTATAGCAGCCGGTTAAATTATCGGTAACTTTGATGTAAACGGTTTTGGCTTCTGAAACAAAATTT
>CAZZDI010000156.1:0-5154 GCA_964653155.1 uncultured Flavobacteriaceae bacterium
CCGATGCAGGACATGGAGCCGGAACTCCCGTAAGCAAAGTGATTGAGCAATACGCTGATATGTTTGCTTTTACATGGTTTAATATGCAGTTAACCGTTTAAACGTCAATATTTTTTGTTTAAGTAAACACATTGCTATAATTTTGCGCGCTGTATGGGCAAAACCTTAATTAAATACCTCTATTTGTTGAACCTACTTTTAATAGTAGGTACCTCTGGTCTATACGCAAATTCAGGAAATGATTCTTCCTTTGGAGAAGCTTGTTACACTGAAAACAGCCATGATATTAAGCATCCTTTTTTCCATGCTAACCATCACGACAGCAGCCAAAATGTAGATTTAGCATTTGCATTGGTTAAAGATCTTGAAAACGAAGAAGCTTCAACAAAAGACAAGTTTTCAATTAACAAGATTTCTCTTGCCCAATACAATGTATCGCTTTTCAATAAATTATCTTTTCGACTGCAAAAAGATCTAAGGCAACACGACATCTATTACGATAAGTCGCCAACAAAACTGCATGTTAGGATCCAGGTGTTTCGAATTTGAAAACCACTTCCCCCTTTAAGCCTTTTACGGCTTTTGAAAAACCACAATAGTTTTTCATACTTATTTTAATCCATTGATTTAGCCCGGCGTACGTTTTTGGGGCGGCGTCCTGCTATACATTCACTTCCCCAAGAATTTTTTATAAAAAACGAACAGATGAAAAAATCATTCATTTTCATGAGCGTCATTGTGTTTATACTTTTCACAAGCTGTCATTCCGAAAAAGCAGAAAAAAAAGAACATATCGAATTTTTAGTGACTAACCCCATAAAAAAGGACACGGCCATTACCAAAGACTATGTGAGCCAAATCCACTCGTTCAGGCACATTGAAATCAGGGCCTTGGAAAAAGGGTATTTAAACCACATTTCGGTCGATGAAGGCCAGCAGGTAAAAAAGGGACAGCCCATGTTCCAGATCATGCCCAATGTTTACGAAGCCGAACTGGAACGTGCCAAAGCCGAAGCCATGGCTGCCGAAATAGAATTTAAAAACACACAATTATTGGCCGATGGCAACGTAGTGTCTGAAAACGAACTTGCTCTGGCAAAAGCCAATTATGCAAAGGCAAAAGCCGAAGTAACACTGGCCGAAACCCATTTGGGCTTTACCAAAATAAAAGCACCTTTTGATGGCATTATGGACCACCTCCATGTACGTGAAGGCAGCCTTTTGGACGAGGGTGAGCTGCTCACCACACTATCCGACAACAGTAAAATGTGGGTCTATTTTAACGTGCCCGAAGCCGAATATTTAGATTACATAACCAGTGCCGATAAAGGCAACAAAAAAGAAGTGGAACTACTCATGGCCAACAACAAATTGTTTAACCAAAAGGGTATAGTTGAAACCATTGAAGGTGAATTCAACCACGAAACGGGCAACATTGCTTTTAGGGCCACTTTTCCAAACCCCGATGGCATTTTAAGACATGGCGAAACCGGAAGCGTACTGATGAAAGTACCTTATAAAAACGCCACCATCATCCCACAAAAGGCCACTTTTGAGATATTAGACAAAACCTATGTGTATGTAATCAGTAAAGAAGACAAAGTTACCCAACGCGAAATTACCGTGGGCGCCGAACTGCCACACCTGTTTATTGTAAACAACGGACTTACCGAAAGCGATACCATTTTATTGGAAGGCATTAGGGTAGTTCGTAACAACGAAACCATACATACCAAGTTTTTAGAGCCCAACAAAGTATTGTCTGAGTTAGACCTTTACGCTGAATAATCAAGAATTTAATCTACAAAATACATGTTTAAACAATTTATAAAACGCCCCGTTCTGGCCATTGTCATTTCGGTCATTATCCTATTTGTTGGGGGGCTATCCATAAAACAACTGCCCATTTCGCAGTTTCCACAAATTGCGCCTACCACGGTAAATATTTTTATTGCGTATCCGGGCTCCAGTTCCGAAGTATTGGTGAATTCCACTTTAATTCCTTTGGAAACCGCCATAAACGGTGTGCAAGGCATGCGCTATATCGCTTCTGATGCCACCAGTGCCGGCGAAGCCACCGTACGTGTTATTTTCGAACCGGGCACCGACCCCAACCAAGCCGTAGTGAGGGTAAAAACCCGTGTGGACCAAGTGATGCCTTTGCTGCCCGAACTGGTACAGCGCGAAGGCGTTATCATTACGCCCATACAGCCCAGTATGCTCATGTACGTCAATTTGTCGAGTACCGATAAGAATAACGACGAAAAATTCCTTTACAACTACACCTACACCAAGATTATTCCCGAAATTCAGCGTATAAACGGTATTGCGAGCGCAAAAATATTGGGAAGCCGAAAATACGCCATGCGGGTTTGGCTGAAACCAGACCGAATGCGGGCATATAATATTTCGGCCGAAGAAGTTCTCGAAGCCATGGAAGAACAAAGTATTTTGGCCCGGCCCGGCCGATTGGGAAGAAGCTCTGGAATTACCTCACAATCTTTGGAATATGTATTGACTTACCAAAACCGGTACAACGAACCCGACCAATACAAGGAAATCATTATTCGAGCCAACAAAGAAGGCGAAATCATCAAACTGGCCGATATTGCCGATGTAAAACTGGGCAGTGAATTTTTCGATATTTATTCAAATTTAGACGGAAAACCGTCGGCATCCATCGTTTTAAAGCAAACTTTTGGTAGTAACGGTAGTGATGTGATCAAGGCCGTAAAGGAAAAATTGGCCGAACTGGAACAGGAGTTGCCACCTAACGTCAATTTTCAGATAAGCTACGACGTATCCAACTTTCTCGATGCTTCCATAGAACAAGTACTGCACACCTTACGGGATGCCTTTATCCTCGTGGCCATTGTGGTTTTTCTATTTTTGGGCGATTGGCGCTCTACGTTAATCCCCATTATCGCCGTTCCCGTATCGTTGGTGGGCGCTTTTTTCATCATGCAAATTTTTGGGCTGTCCATAAACTTAATCACCCTTTTTGCCCTGGTTTTGGCCATTGGTATTGTGGTGGATAATGCTATTGTGGTGGTTGAGGCCGTTCACGTTAAAATGGAAGAAGAACATCTTTCCCCCTACAAAGCATCATACGAAGTTTTGGGCGAAATTGGCGGAGCCATTATTGCGATTACCTTGGTCATGGTTTCGGTATTTATACCCATTTCGTTTATGACGGGACCCGTTGGCGTTTTTTACAGGCAATTTTCAATTACCATGGCAGGATCCATCGTTATTTCTGCTATTGTTGCACTAACCTTAACCCCGGTGCTTTGCGCCATTCTGCTTAAAAACAATCACGGAAAAAGAAAAAACACACCCATCGACAGGTTTATAATCTGGTTCAATAAGGGTTTTGAACGCCTCACCGGAAAATACGTGGCCATTCTTAACAAAATAGTAGCCCGACGGGTTTTAACCTTTGGGATATTGGCCGCATTCTGTGCCGGAATTTATTTTACCAACCAAGTGCTTCCGGCAGGCTTTATTCCCAATGAAGACCAAGGCATGATCTACGCCATCATTCAAACACCACCGGGAGCAACGTTGGAGCGCACCAACGAAGTGGCCAAAAAACTGCAAGCCATTTGTGAAGAAACCGAAGGCGTGGAATCTGTATCGTCTTTGGCGGGCTACGAAATTATGACCGAAGGGCGCGGATCTAACGCCGGTACCTGTCTCATTAACCTAAAACCGTGGTCTGAACGCCACCATTCGGTTCATGAAATTATGGAAGAACTTGAAGAAGAAACCAAAGACTTGGGTGCCGTTATTGAATATTTCGAGCCGCCCGCCGTTCCCGGGTTTGGGTCTTCCGGCGGATTTGCCATGCGTTTGTTAGACAAAACCAACTCTACCGATTACCATCAATTTGAAAAAATCAATAACAATTTTATGGAGGCTCTTTCAAAACGAAAAGAGCTTACCGGTTTATTTACATTCTTTTCGGCAAACTATCCGCAGTACGAACTGAAAATAAATAACAAAATGGCCATGCAAAAAGGGGTAACTATTAGCAAGGCCATGGAAAACCTAAACATTTTAATTGGAAGCACTTACGAACAAGGATTTATCCGCTTCGGAAGGTTCTTTAAAGTTTATACCCAAGCCGGTCCGGAATACAGGCGCTTGCCTTCCGATCTTGAAAAGCTTTTTGTTAAAAATGAAGAAGGCGAAATGGTACCTTATTCAGCATTTATGAGCATCGAGAAAAAACTTGGGCCCAACGAAATTACCCGGTACAACCTGTACAATTCGGCATCCATCCGCGGATTGCCCGCAGCCGGATTTACCAGTGGCGATGCCATTACTGCCATTAAGGAAGTGGCCACCAAAGAACTCCCAAAAGGGTATGGCATTGCTTGGGAAGGGCTTTCGTTTGATGAAGCCAACAGAGGCAACGAATCGCTCTATATTTTCATTGTCGTTTTAGTGTTCGTTTACTTTGTTTTGGCCGCGCAATACGAAAGTTTTTCACTTCCTTTTGCAGTTATCCTGTCGCTTCCGGTTGGGGTATTCGGGTCGTACATCCTTTTAAAAGCCATGGGCCTCGCCAACGATGTGTATGCCCAAATTGGGGTAATTATGCTGGTGGGGCTGCTAGGCAAAAATGCCGTATTAATTGTTGAGTTTGCCGTACAAAAGCACCGCAACGGCGCTACTATTTTGGAAGCCGCCATTGAAGGTGCCAAAGCAAGGTTCAGACCGGTTTTAATGACCTCGTTCGCATTTATTGCCGGATTGATACCACTGGCCGTTGCAACCGGTGCCGGTGCCATTGGAAACAGAACCATTGGCGGCTCTGCCTTGGGCGGTATGCTTATCGGCACCCTGTTCGGGGTGTTGTTGATACCAGGATTGTATTTTGTTTTCGCTAAACTTTCGGAAGGCAGAAGTTTGATTAAAGACGAAGCCAACGAACCGCTTTCAGAAGAATTCATCCGCAACAGCGAAGCCGAAAACCAAACAAAAATCAATACGGCGAGCATTGGCAAGCTTACCAAGCTATTGAAAAAACTCACTAAAAAAAGAAACAATGAATAAATCTAAAAAATCATTGAAACACCTTACCCCTTTTTGGAGCGGTACACTCATCATACTTTTTATGTATGCCTGTGTGCCCACCAAAACCGTAAG
>CAZZDI010000156.1:5254-6631 GCA_964653155.1 uncultured Flavobacteriaceae bacterium
GGCAAAAATTTTATGGTTACCCAATTGGTTTCAGAAATTGCCAGTGCATATTATGAACTTATGGCTTTGGACAATCAGCTGGACATCATCAACCAAAACCTAGCCATTCAACAAAACGCCCTTAAAATGGTAAAACTTCAAAAACAAGCCGCCCGGGCCACCCAATTGGCCGTAAGGCGCTTTGAGGCCGAAGTTTTAAAAAACCAAAGCAACAAATACAACATCGAGCAACGTATTGTTGAAACCGAAAATGCCATCAACTTTTTAGTAGGTAGGTTTCCGCAGCACGTAAAACGAAGTTCGCACGGTTTTACGGCGCTTTCAATAAAATCTCTCAATGCCGGCATTCCGTCGCAATTGTTGCAAAACCGCCCCGATATTAAGAAAGCAGAATTAGAGCTCTCGGCAGCGAAACTTAGTGTAAAAGCTGCGAAAGCTAATTTTTTCCCCTCCATTGGCATTAAGGCAGGAGTTGGGCTAGAGGCATTTCAAACCAAATTTTTGACACATACGCCAGAGTCTTTGGCTTACTCGTTGGCAGGCGATTTGATGGCGCCTTTAATCAATAGAAACGCCATAAAAGCCGAATATAAAAATGCGACCGATAAGCAATTGCAGGCTGTTTTTGAATACGAAAAAGCTATTTTGAATGCCTATATTGAAGTAGCCAATCAAGTCTCGAATGTTGAAAAACTCAACCAAAGTTATAAATTGAAAGAAGACCAAGTTGAGGCTTTAACCGAGTCTATTGAGCTATCGGTAAAGTTATTCAAATCGGCCCGCGCCGAATACACCGAAGTGTTATTGACTCAACGTGAGGCACTGGATTCCAAAATTGAAATTATCGAAACCAAAAGAGACCAACTGCTGGCCAACCTAAAACTGTACCAAGCTTTAGGTGGCGGCTGGAACTAAAATATACCCGACATTCTTTTTAAAACCGCTCAACTTAATTTGGGCGGTTTTTTTATGCTATTTTTGCAACCATGCTCAACGTAAAAAACCTCACATTTTCCTATAAAAAAAAGCCCGTTTTGAAAGATATTTCGTTTAAAGCGCAAGCGGGCGAAAACTTGGCTATTATTGGTGAAAGCGGTGCCGGAAAAAGCACTTTACTCAAGGTTTTATACGGCGAATACGATTTGGACGACGGCCAAATTTTTTGGAAAAACGAAGAAATATTGGGACCTAAATTCAACTTGGTGGTCGGTTACGATTTCATGAAATATGTGGCGCAGGAATTTGACTTGATGCCCTTTATTTCGGTGGAAGAAAATATCGGGAAATTCCTTTCCAATTTTTATCCCGAGGAAAAACAACAGCGCACCGCCGAACTTATAGAAGTGGTTGAACTTACCGATGTAGCCAAAACCAAAG
>CAZZDI010000157.1:0-6623 GCA_964653155.1 uncultured Flavobacteriaceae bacterium
GAGCCTGTTGAAATATCTCAATGTGTTGATAATCAATATTGGTTTCGACAAGCTCAACCTGACAGGCAGAAATTTAATAACTTTTAAGACAGCCTCTTTTTTATTATAAATCACTTTCTTAAAGCATCAACGATAAACTTAAAATCAATTGGTCGGGGCGGGTATCCAACCTATCGTTGGTAGTAATGTTGCTATTAATAAAAGTCGCTTCGTTATCGCTAAAGCCGCGCTCGTACCTCAGGTCAATGCCAAGTTTGTTAAAGTTAAGGCCTACACCAAAATTCAATCCTACGGTAAAATCATTTTTAACATCGCCAATGGTAACGCCTTCAAACTCGGTATCTAAAATATATTGAAACGAAGGGCCAGCAAAAACGCTCAATGGGCCTAAAATATTGGCGCCAACCAAAACCGGAGCATCCAGTTTTTGCATTTTGAAAGAATCGTCGTCATAATCACTTTTGGTACTGGTATAAACCAATTCGGGTCTTAAGTACAGTTTGTCGCCAATCTTTCCAAAAATACCAACGTGGTAGCCTACATTTCGGTCGGGGCTTTTCCAAGTATCACTAATTGATTCAAAATAATCACCATTGGCATTGTAGTTTAAACCACCTTTAAAACCAAAACCTTGTGCGGTCTGGGCACTCATGGCCGAGGGGATAATAAAAGCCAGAGCCAATGCAAAAAATACACTTTTCCCATTTTTGGTACTAAGCTTTAACAGACTTTTAAATTTTCTAAAATGTTTCATGTTGTTCGTTTTTTTAGATTTGGATTATATAAGCAAAAACGTTGCCAAACGGATATTATTTTCTTTTCAATACAATAGTTATCATTTTTCAGTTGTTATCTTTGCGCACTGAAGAAGCAAATGGTATGAAATTCGAATTAAAAGGAACAGATGCCCAAAGTAAAGCCAGGGCAGGTAAAATAACCACCGACCACGGTGTGATTGAAACCCCCATTTTTATGCCGGTGGGCACGGTGGCCTCGGTAAAAGGGGTGCACCAGCGTGAGTTGAAAAACGACATCAATCCCGATATTATTTTAGGAAATACCTACCATTTGTACCTGCGTCCGCAAACCTCCATTCTTGAAAAGGCGGGCGGACTGCATAAATTTATGAACTGGGACCGCAATATTTTAACCGATTCGGGTGGCTACCAAGTGTATTCGCTTTCGGGCAACCGAAAAATAAAGGAAGAAGGGGTAAAGTTTAAATCGCACATCGATGGCAGTTACCACACCTTTACGCCCGAAAATGTGATGGAAATACAACGCACCATTGGGGCCGACATCATCATGGCTTTCGATGAGTGTACGCCTTATCCATGCGATTACAATTATGCCAAACGCTCTATGCACATGACGCACCGTTGGCTCGACAGGTGTATCAACCATTTGGAAAAAACGCCTTTAAAATACGATTACAGCCAAGCTTTTTTTCCCATAGTGCAAGGCAGCACCTATAAAGATTTACGAATGCAATCGGCAGAATATATTGCCAATGCAGGAGCTGTAGGAAATGCCATTGGTGGACTTTCGGTAGGCGAACCGGCCGAAGAAATGTATGAAATGACCGATGTGGTTTGCTCCATTCTCCCAGAAGATAAACCCAGATACTTAATGGGTGTGGGTACGCCAATCAATATTTTGGAAAATATTGCGTTAGGAGTAGATATGTTCGATTGTGTAATGCCAACACGAAATGCCAGAAACGGCATGTTGTTTACCGCACACGGCACCATAAATATTAAAAATTTAAAATGGGCGGATGATTTTTCGCCAATAGACGACATGGGCATCACTTGGGTGGATACCGATTATTCAAAAGCCTATTTACGGCATTTGTTTACGGTGAACGAAAGGCTCGGGGCGCAAATCGCTACCATCCATAATTTAGGGTTTTATCTGTGGTTGGTTCGTGAGGCCAGAAAGCATATATTAGCGGGAGATTTTAAAACCTGGAAAAACCAAATGGTGAAGCAAATGGACAAGCGTTTGTAATTAAATGAAAATACTCGACTGGTACATATTAAAGCGTTATTTGGTAACATTTACCATGCTGTTGTTATTGTTTATACCTATAATGATAACAGTGCATTTGGCCGAAAAAATAGGTAAAATTTTAGAAAACGAAGTGCCTTTAAGTGAGGTATTGCTCTACTTTCTGGATTTCACCATATATTTTACCTACCTGCTTTTTCCCTTGTTTTTGTTTATTTCGGTAATTTGGTTCACCTCAAAATTGGCCAACAATACCGAAGTGATTGCTTTTTTAAGTTCGGGGGTGTCGTTTACCCGTTTTTTAAGGCCTTACCTAATGGGGGCAACGGCCGTGGCACTGTTTTCCATTGTTTTGGGCATGTTTTTGGCGCCAAGAGCCAGTGAAGGTTTTAACGATTTCAGTTATAAATATTTGAAAAAGGGCAGAAGTGCGGTCGATAATACCGATGTGTTCCGGCAAATCAACGAAAACGAAATCATTTACGTAAGCCGTTTCGATATCAAAAATAAAACCGGAAGCAACTTCACTTTAGAACATTTTGAAGGGAACCAAATGGCTTATAAAATATCGGCCAGTAGCATCAAATATATTGAAGAAGATACCTTGTACAGATTGACTAATTATGTAAAAAGAGACGTTGGGCAAAACGAGGATGAACTTGAAATTATAAAACGAAAAGACACCCTTTTTGAGTTTGATGTTGACGATTTAATCCCGGTAATTTATGCAGCCGAAACCAAAATGTACGGCGAACTAAAACAATTTATAGCCAAGGAAGAAGCCCGAGGCTCATCAAATGTGGGGCGTTTTAAATTAGTGCTTTACCGAAAATGGAGTTTGCCGGTTTCGGTATTTATTTTGACTATAATTGCTGTGGCGGTATCTTCAATAAAACGTCGTGGCGGCATGGGCGTAAACTTAGCGGTGGGTATTTGTATCGCCATGGTTTTTGTGTTTTTCGATAAGATTTTTGGCGTTATGGCCGAGCAATCCGATTTTCCGCCCTTGGTAGCTGTGTGGTTTCCCAATGTGCTTTTTGGTATTTTAGCAGTTTACCTATTGTACAATGCTAAGCGATAAGTTTAAAAATTACCTGCATCTCCATCTTTTGGTTTTTATAGCTGGTTTTACGGCTATATTGGGCGAACTCATTACCATAACAGCAGTAAATTTGGTGTGGTACCGAATGGTTTTTGCAACCTTATTGATGTTTATTTACATTAAGCTTTCAAAAATCCGGTTGGGCATCAGTTTAAAATCGGTTTTAAAACTTTCCGTTGCAGGAATCATCATCGCCCTGCATTGGATTACTTTTTTTGGGGCCATTGAAGTCTCCAACGTGTCCATCACTTTGGCCATGTTTTCAACGGGAGCTTTCTTTGCCTCAATTATTGAACCAATCGTATTTAGGCGGAACATTATTTGGTACGAAATTCTTTTTGGTATCGTGGTTATTATAGGAGTGTTCATTATTACACAAAGTGAGATGGACTATCTTTTAGGGATTGTTTTAGGAATCATTTCGGCGTTTTTATCGTCTTTATTTGCCGTGCTCAACGGTAGTTTTTTAAAGAAGCACACGGCCACTGTTATTTCATTCTATGAATTTTTAAGTGGCGTGGCCTTTATTTCGTTGTATTTGCTCTGTTTTGGGGGCGGGTTTTCAAAAACCTTTTTCAGCATAAGTATTTCCGATTTTTGGTATCTTTTCGTTTTGGCTTCCGTTTGCACGGCCTATGCGTTTATAGCGTCGGTGCACGTTATGAAGGTAATAAGCCCATATACTGTGGTGCTTTCTTATAATCTGGAACCGCTTTACGGAATAGTTATGGCGGTTTTATTGTTTCCGGAGACAGAAAAAATGAGTGCAGCGTTTTATTATGGCGCTTCAATAATCATAGCCGTGGTGTTGCTTAACGCACTTTTGAAATCCAACCGAAAAATTAACGGCCTCGGTGCAAGCACACGAGATATTCAAAGGTGACTGTTTAAGTATTTTGAGGCAAGACTCGGGGGATTTAAATGCTTGGCTATCGCCCTGCGATTAAAAAGAAAGTATTCTTAAACGGAATATGGGGTTAAACAGAATTAAAGTTTTTATATTTGTACACTAACTAAATGGAATAGCAAAACAAAAAATTCTTATGGAATATTTAGAATTTGAACTACCTATAAAAGACCTCGAAGACCAGCTACAAAAGTGCAGGATAATTGGTGAAGAGAGCGAAGTTGATGTTACCCAAACGTGCAAGAATATTGAAAAGAAATTAGTTGAAACGCAAAAAGATATTTACAAAAATCTAACGGCTTGGCAGCGTGTTCAATTGTCTCGCCATCCCGATCGCCCTTATACACTGGATTATATCCGTGCCATTTGCGGCAATTCGTGGTTAGAACTGCATGGCGACCGTAGCTTTAAGGACGATAAAGCTATGATTGGCGGTTTAGGGAAAATTGGCGACCAAAGTTTTATGTTCATTGGTCAGCAAAAAGGTTATAACACCAAAACCAGACAATACAGAAACTTTGGAATGGCTAACCCGGAAGGCTATAGAAAAGCCCTTCGTTTGATGAAATCGGCCGAAAAGTTTGGCATTCCCGTGGTAACCCTTTTAGATACGCCGGGGGCTTACCCAGGCTTGGAAGCTGAAGAGCGCGGACAAGGTGAAGCCATTGCCAGAAATATTTTGGAAATGACCCGATTAAAAGTACCGGTAATAACCATTGTAATTGGCGAAGGAGCTTCAGGTGGAGCTTTGGGCATAGGTGTTGGCGATAAGGTATTGATGCTGGAAAATACTTGGTATTCGGTAATTTCGCCCGAGTCGTGTTCATCCATTCTTTGGCGCAGCTGGGAGTACAAAGAACAAGCAGCTGAAGCTTTGAAATTGACGGCTGCCGATATGAAAAAGCTGAAATTGGTGGACGAAATTATAAAAGAACCTTTAGGCGGTGCACACCGCGACCGCGAAAAAACCTATAAAGCAGTAAGTAGTGCCATTGTAAAAAATTACGAGGCATTGAAAAACTTATCACCAAAAGATTTGGTATCTCAGCGTATGGGCAAATATGCCGATATGGGCGTCTTTAAAGGCTAAGCCCGTATTATTCAAAACGCATAAAAAATCTGAAGCCCGAAGCTTCAGTTTTTTTATGCTTATTCACAATATTTTTAAGTTATTAACAGTTAATTTGTTAACTTTTAGTGAACAATCACTGCATTAAGAAAACCTGAGAACAGGTTCTTTTTAATTACTTTCGTAGCTATGAAACAACCAAACCAAATACAAGGTTATAAAGTAGATAAGAGCACCATTATTAATCTTGAAAAAGGCAAAATACCACCGCAAGCCATTGATTTGGAGGAGGTTGTTCTCGGTGCTATGATGATTGATAAGAAAGGGGTTGATGAGGTGATTGATATTTTAAGCCCAGAAGCCTTTTACAAAGAAGCCCATCAACATATCTTTGAAGCAGTGTTTCAACTGTTTGAAAACAGCGAACCTATCGACTTATTAACCGTTTCTACCCAGTTGAAGAAAAACGGAAAATTGGAGTTGGTTGGCGGTGATTTTTACTTGATTTCCTTAACGCAAAAAGTATCCTCTTCGGCGCATATCGAGTTTCATGCCCGTATTATTTTGCAGAAGTTCATTCAGCGCAGTTTAATAAAAATTTCAAATGAAATTATCGAGGATTCTTACGATGAAACCAAAGATGTTTTCGATTTGCTCGATAAAGCTGAATCTAGACTTTATGAAGTCACCCAGGGCAATATTAAAAAATCGAGTGAAACGGCACAGGAATTGGTCATCCAAGCCAAAAAGAAAATTGAGGAAATTTCGAATAAAGAAGGTTTAAGTGGTATTCCAACGGGATTCACCAAGCTCGATAAATTAACTTCGGGTTGGCAACCTTCCGATTTAATTATTGTCGCTGCGCGTCCGGGTATGGGTAAAACGGCGTTAACGCTGTCGATGGCGAGAAACATCGCGGTAGATCAAAATATTCCCGTGGCGTTCTTCTCTTTGGAGATGGCATCGGTACAGCTTATTACCCGTTTAATTTCCAGTGAAACCGGATTGTCTTCGGAAAAACTGAGAACCGGAAAGCTGGAAAAGCACGAATGGGAGCAGCTTAACGTAAAAGTTAAAGATCTTGAAAAAGCACCGTTGTTTATTGACGATACCCCGTCACTTTCCATTTTCGATTTAAGAGCAAAGGCGCGTCGTTTGTCGTCGCAGCACGGCATTAAATTGATTATGATTGATTATTTGCAATTAATGACGGGTGGTAGTGCACATGCCGGAAACCGTGAACAGGAAATCTCGATGATTTCCAGAAACCTAAAAGCATTGGCCAAAGAATTAAATGTTCCGGTAATTGCCCTGTCTCAGCTGTCGCGTGCCGTGGAGACCCGTGGGGGAAGTAAGCGCCCATTGTTATCCGATTTGCGTGAATCTGGAGCCATTGAGCAGGATGCCGATATTGTGAGTTTTATTTACCGACCCGAATATTATAAAATTGATGAGTGGGATGACGAAGAACGTTCGCCAACCGAAGGCCAGGGAGAATTTATCGTGGCCAAGCACCGTAACGGTGGCTTGGAAAA
>CAZZDI010000158.1:0-6552 GCA_964653155.1 uncultured Flavobacteriaceae bacterium
GTAGCATCCATTAAATGGGTTCTACCGATCTTAACCACATTTTTAAAGGCATCCGATTTTTTCTTTAGCGTATTGCGCAATTGTTTAACCCCAGGAATGGTTACTTCAACTATTTTCTTGTATGCGGCAATGTGCATGCCCGTAGGGAAGGTATCGTTTGAGGATTGTGATTTGTTAACGTCATCATTAGGCTGAATGGTTTTCTCGCCTTCGCCAATTACTTTTCCGGCCAATTGGTGCGCGCGGTTGGCAACCACCTCATTAACGTTCATGTTGCTTTGTGTACCCGACCCGGTTTGCCAGATTACCAACGGAAATTGGTCGTCGTGCTTGCCTTCTAAAATTTCATCGCAAACTTTGGCTATCAAATCGCGCTTTTCAACAGGAAGTACGCCCAATTCGCAGTTGGTATAAGCGGCGGCTTTTTTAAGATATGCAAAACCATAAACAATTTCTAATGGCATGGACGCCGCAGGGCCAATTTTAAAGTTGTTTCTTGAACGTTCTGTCTGCGCTCCCCAAAGTTTATCGGCAGGTACTTTAACCTCGCCCATGGTGTCTTTTTCTATTCGGTAACTCATTTTAACTGAAAATTATATTAGGACTACAAATTTAACTTATTTGAAAATTTAAGTCACCACCACCATTGGTTTTTTTTAACATATTTATAACGCGCATTTTATTTTTATTTCCTATTAATTATATTAATTTAGTAGGATAATAAAATTAATTTAAAAACACATTAATATGGCAACAATTAGATTAGGGGACGAAGCCCCGAATTTTACGGCGCAATCTACCGAAGGTGAAATCAATTTTCATGAGTGGCTTGGCGATGGTTGGGGTATTTTATTTTCACATCCGGCAGATTATACCCCCGTTTGTACTACCGAATTGGGTACTGTGGCAAAATATAAAGATGAGTTCGATAAACGTAACGTAAAAGTGGTTGCACTTAGCGTTGACGGGTTGGAATCGCACAAAGGATGGGTAACCGATATTAACGAAACGCAGAACACCACGGTAAATTTTCCCATTATTGCAGACGAAGACAAGAAAGTATCTGAACTTTACGATATGATTCACCCCAATGCGAGTGAAAAGTTTACGGTGCGTTCGGTATTTGTTATTGGTGATGACAAAAAAATAAAATTGATTATTACTTACCCCGCATCAACAGGAAGGAATTTTGATGAGCTGCTTCGTGTAATCGATTCGCTACAATTAACGGCCTACCACAAAGTAGCCACGCCTGCCAATTGGAAGCACGGAGAGGATGTGGTGATCTCGCCGGCGGTAACCAACGAACAAATTCCGGATTTATTCCCGAAAGGGCACAAAGAAGTGAAGCCGTATTTAAGAATGACCCCACAACCTAATTTAGATTAGTGGAAAACTCTGTTAATAAATATTACGCCGATATTGTATAAGAAAGGCCTTTGCACTATATTTGCGTAATATTTTTTAAAAGACACTTATAATTATGTTTGATTTTGACCAATATTTAGGCTTTTTAGCATTCTTAACGATCTTAACCATAGGGTTTTGGTTAATGATATTCTTGTTAACCTTTGTAATTCCTTACTGGATTGGAGGTTCGCTAATTGAAAGGTTAAAGGAAATTAGGGAAGAAAAGAAGGCAAAGCGCGAAGCGGCTCAATAATCACTCTGATATTTAAATAAAAAAAGGAAGTTCAAATTTTTGAACTTCCTTTTTTTATGCTTGCGCCTTTCCTTTTCTAAAAATAAATGGCAGGAAGGGGCGTGCTTATTTGGTTTAACCTCCAAAATCCATATCGTCATCGCCACCATTTTGGTTGTTCCTTTGTTCGTTACGTTTCTTTTGTTGATTGAAACGATAGATGAACGATAGGTTTACTTGACGTTGTCTCCATTGCGACTCGTTATACCTTTCGAAAAATTCGGTAGTCGTTAATGTTTTTCGTTTTCTGGAATTCAATAAATCCCTTACGTTAAGCGAAATGGTAGCATTTTCGTTAAATATTTCCTTGCTGAAAGCTAAATCGATGGAAAGGATGCCTTCGTTTTCGCTCTGTGCCGTTTCTCTGGCGCCCATATAAAAAGCATTGGTTTGCCAATCTATTTTCGAAGGCAACGTTACTTTGCTGCTTAACCGGGCAAACCAACTGGTGCTTTTTACGCTGTAATCAACATTATTAAATTCGCCCTCGGTTTCAAACTGAAAGATATTGAAACTAGAGTTTAGCCTAAGCCATTTATTGGGGTTGTAAAGCAAGCCGAACTCGCCGCCTGTTCTTTTGTTGGTCGATAAATTTACCGGAATGGTCCTGATAATATCGATACCATCAGTGGTTTGTTGGCCCGTATTTTCCTCAACACGTTCAAATGAGTCGGTTTCGTGTTGGTAATATACCGAAGAGGTTAGGGTTAATTTGTCCCAACGTTTTAAATAGCCTAAATCGAACGCGCTGGCAAAAGCGGGGTTTAAGTTGGGGTTGCCTTGCCACACATTGGTTCTACTGGAACGCGACGGGAAAGGATTGATAAACCACCCACGCGGCCTGTTAATTCTTCTGTTGTAGCCTAAAGTGATGCTTTCTTCAGAGTCGGTATCGCTACCTCCTAGGTTGTAAATAAGGTTTAGGGTAGGAAAGAGGCCTAAATAGTTTTTATCGAAATCGGTATCAATAGGAAAACCGAATGCCTCCTGCAGTTCTTCATTAGTCAATTTGGAATCGATTTTTCCTTTTAACTGCGTGTGCTCCAGTCGCAAACCTAAAAGGAACGAAAATTTACCAAATTTGGTGCCGTATTGCGAGTAAAGCGCGTTTACGTTTTCAGAATAATCGAAAATATTAGAAATGGTGTCGTTTACGTAAAAACTGTTATCGCTTATGTCTTCCTGTTGTAAGGTGTAGTTACTTAGGTCGTTTTCAAAATTACCACGGTAGCCAGCTTCAAACCTCGTGTTTTCGCCAATAGGCAATACATAGTCCACTTGAAAAAGGTATTCTTTTTCGTCTTCAATTTCTTTTACTCTTTCGTCTTGAAATGCGCCTGGATTGGTTTGGTCGGTAAAAACGTAATCTTCGTTAATGGAGGTTATTTGTTCTTCTGACCCCACTTCATATTGGAAATCGGCAGTCAGTTCGTGTCCCGAATCGTCAAATTTGGTAATATAATTTAGGGCAAATTGGTAATTATTTCCGCTTTCATCCTGTTTTTCCTTTCTTAAGGTTTCTTCAACAATGCTTCCACCGTTAAAACGTTCACTGTTGTTGGTAGAAAGGTCGGCGTCTTCACCATATCTATAAAATATGCTTCCGGTTAAAGATGTTTTTTTAGAGAGGAAATATTCCATGCCCACGCTGGCATTGTAGTTTCTGTTTAGGCGCGTTACCTCTTGGTCTTCTCTAATGCGTTCGTACTCTGGTGCAACCGTTGCGCCATCAACTATTCTGTCAAAATATTTGGTGTCGTTAAAACTGTTTCTAGGGGCATCAAAATATCTAAACCCTAAGTTTGAAAAGAGGTTGAATTTTTCTGTACGGTAATTGAGGTTTGTTGAAAGCCCGGCATTATCGGGCGTTCCCAAGGTTAAATTTACAGAACCATTAAAACCTAAAGTTTCTTTTTGTCTTAAAATAATATTTAAAATACCGGCGGTACCTTCGGCATCGTATCTTGCAGATGGCGACGTGATGACTTCAACCCGCTCGATGGCTTCGGCAGGTAGTTGGCTTAACACGTTGGTGTCACCAAAACCGGCCATGGCCGAGGGTTTTCCGTTAATTAGAATCCTAACGTTTTCGTTACCTCTCAGGCTAATGCCGCCTTCAATATCGACGGCTACCGAAGGCACGTTGTTTAGGGCATCGCTTACCGTTCCGCCAGCCGTGGTGAGATCTTTTCCGATATTATATATTTTTTTGTCGAGCTTAATTTCAACGGTGGTTTTTTCGGCAATCACTTCAACGGCTTCGAGGGCTTCCATATTGACTTCCAATGATATGGTGCCTAAATTTAGGTCTTTTGATAACTCCCTGTTCTCGAGGGTAATCTTTTTGTAAGAGATATATTCTATGGAAATATCGTAAAGTCCGTTTTGCACTTGGATGCTGAATTCACCATTTAAATCGGTGATGCCGCCTTCAACAATTTGGTCTAGTTTTTTGCTGTAAAATGCTACGGTGGCGTATTCTAAGGGCTGTTGGGTTTCTTTGTCGATAACTTTCCCTGAAACTATTATTTTTTTATCCGGAAGGTTGGCAACGTTTTTGGGTTGTGCAAAAACAAACACGTTTGAAAAAATAAAAAGTGAAAAAATAGTAACTAATTTTTGGATCATGGTTAGATTTGATTAATACGTAAATATACTTGGACTATAGACTGCCATATTGGTCTATAGTTTAAACGAAACCTGTTAAATTAAAGTTAATTAAAAAGTAAAAGTGTTAAAGCAACAATTATAGTATGTTGTTGATCTTTTCGGTGGGCCGGCCAATTACAGCTTTATTTCCGTTTATTACAATGGGGCGCTCAATGAGTTTTGGGTTTTTAACCATGGCCGAGATGATTTCGGCATCGCTTAAATCTTTGCCTTTGAAGTTTTCTTTCCAAATGGACTCGTTTATTCTAACCAACTCAATGGGCGAAATGCCCAATAAATCAATGATGTTTTTAAGTTCGCTTTCGGTTGGGGTATTTTCAAGATATTTTACAACTTCAAATTCTTTTCCTGATTCTTCGAGAAGTGCTAGGCCTTGTCTGGATTTAGTGCATCGGTTGTTGTGGTATATGGTAATCATGATAAGTTTATTTGATAGGTTTTAAATGCTTCTTTAAGTTGCTCGGGATTTTTAAAATGAATGCCGTTAATGCCCAATTGTTGGGCGGCTTCAATGTTCCTGAAGTTATCGTCAATAAAAATTGATTTTTCGGGAGTGATATTGAAGCGTTTTAAGGTGATATTATAAATTTCCTTAAACGGTTTTCTTGTTTTTTCATCGCCCGAAACCACAATGCCTTCAAACCATTTTAGAAACTCAAAACGTTTTTGGGCAATGGGAAAAGTTTCTGCGCTCCAATTGGTTAGGGCAACGACTTGGTATTGTTTTGAATCGATCAATTGTTTTAAAATATCAACTGTGCCTTGAATGGCGCCGCCGAGCATATTTTCCCATTCACCGTAAAACAGCTTAATATATTTTTCGTATTCTGGAAATTTTTTGATCAAACCTTCTGTGGCTTTTGCTAACGGATGGCCCGCGTCTTGATTTTCGTTCCAATCACTGGTGCAGATGTTTTCTAAAAACCATTTTGTTTTTTCCTTATCGCCACCAAAAGCTTTTAAAAAGACGTATTCGGGATTCCAGTCAATCAAAACACCGCCCAAATCGAAAATAATGGTGTCTATTTTTTTCATAATCATAGGGTAGAGGAGTCTTCTTCTTTTTGCCCCATCATCATTAAATATGATTTTAGGAACGCATCAATGTTGCCATCCATAACGGCATCCACATTTCCGGTTTCGTGCCCGGTACGCACGTCTTTAACTAATTTATATGGGTGCATTACATAGTTTCGAATTTGGCTGCCCCATTCAATTTTCATTTTTCCGGCCTCGATGTCGTCACGTTGTTCCATTTGTTTTTGCAGTTCGATTTCGTAAAGTTGTGATTTAAGCATTTGCATGGCCCGGGCGCGGTTATCGTGCTGTGAACGGGTTTCGGAACAGGATATTTGGATGCCTGTGGGTTTGTGCGTTAATTGTACTTTGGTTTCTACTTTGTTTACGTTTTGTCCGCCAGCACCGCTAGATCGGGCTGTGGTAATTTCAATATCGGCGGGGTTGATTTCAATTTCAATGGTGTCGTCAACCAGCGGATACACATAAACGGATGCAAAGCTGGTGTGGCGTTTGGCGTTACTATCAAACGGAGAAATACGCACCAAACGGTGCACGCCATTTTCACCTTTTAGCCAACCGAAAGCAAAATCGCCTTCAATTTCCAGCGTTACGGTTTTTATACCGGCCACATCGCCTTCCTGAAAGTTAAGTTCCTTTACCTTAAAATTGCTTTTTTCGGCATACATTAAATACATGCGCATCAACATACTGGCCCAATCGCAGCTTTCGGTGCCGCCTGCGCCAGCTGTTATTTGCAATACGGCGCTTAGGCTGTCGCCCTCATCGGAAAGCATGTTTTTGAATTCTAGTTTTTCAATAAGTTCTAACGCTTCCTCGTGTTTATTTTCAACATCTTCGGCGCTAGCTTCTTCTTCCTTGAAAAATTCGTAAAGCACTTCGAGGTCTTCCACCAAGGTTTTGGAATCGTTGTAATCTTTTATCCAACTTTTTTTCTCCCTTAGCGATTTCATCACCAATTCGGCCTGCTTGGAATCGTTCCAAAAATTGGGGTCGAAGGTTTGTTCTTCTTCGTTTTGTATTTCTATCAGTTTGGCATCTATGTCAAAGATAGTGCCTAAGTTTGTCTAGGCGGGTGTTTAGATCTTTAATTTGATCGGATGTTATCATTTGTAATTTGTTTTTTGCAAAAATAGGGTTTA
>CAZZDI010000159.1:0-2758 GCA_964653155.1 uncultured Flavobacteriaceae bacterium
TCAGTACAGGCGTTCAGAATGAAACAATTACATTATGTCAAACTATTCAGATTTAACTATGTCTGAAATTAACAATTCCGAATAACAATCATTTTGTTTTTGGGTTGTAGCTTGCCAAAAACATAGCGACAAATTGTTTTTCCCATAAGGAATGGAGCATTTCGATTGTGGCATCCTATTTCAAAAATCACCAAAACAAAAAGCCTTTATTATATGTGAATTGATCAACAAGGTGAATAGAACATAACAGATACATCAAGATAATTTTAACAGAAAATCTTATTTAGATTAATTAAAAATAAGTTATATTTGCCCAGTTTTATTTTCTATAATTACATGGGAAAGAAGAAAAAAGAAAAAAAGCAGCAAAAAAAAGCATTGAAAACTCTGCATGAAGCAGGTATAATTAATGCCAAAAAGGTAAAAAGCAAGTGCTGTGAAAAATATAAAAAAGGCGAAAACAAACGGTGTGGCAAATGCCCGTGTTTCGATTTGTTAAAAAAAGTGGCTTAAAAAAAACAGTTTGCCATATTCGGTATTTCTGTTTTTAATATAAAATCAGACCTGTTGGGGCTTACTCCTACAGGTCTTTTTATTTACTTTTGTTTTGAATTTTTAGACGACACTTTTCAGTATGATTGCATATATAACCCAGCATACCCAACTTCCGGAAATTTCAATAAAAAACACCATTCAATTATTAAATGAAGATTGCACCGTTCCGTTTATTTCGCGTTACCGAAAAGAGCGTACCGGAAATTTGGATGAGGTTCAACTTGGTGAAATAGTAAAATATAAGGAGCAATTTGAAGCTTTAGAAAAACGAAAAGCGGCCATATTAAAAATTTTGGAAGAGCAAGAGGTGTTAACTCCTGATCTGAAAAAGAAAATTGAAGCTACCAAAGATCTAACCACGCTTGAAGATTTATATCTCCCGTACAAAAAAAGTAGAAAAACAAAAGCCGAAAAAGCACGCCAAAACGGGTTGGAGCCTTTGGCAAAAATCATTATGGCTCAAAATACCAACGATGTGGAGTCGATTGCGTTTAAATATGTAAAAGGCGAGGTGAATTTGGTGGATGACGCTTTAGAAGGCGCCCGACATATTATTGCCGAATGGATAAACGAACGTACCGACATCAGAAATAACATCCGCTATCAATTGGAACGTTTTGCAACCATTTCCACAAAAATGGTCAAGACAAAAGATGCTTCTACTCTGCTCAGTACAAACGAGAACGCACAAAAATTTAAAGATTATTTTGATTGGGAAGAAAATTTAAGTCGAATTCCATCACACCGATTGTTGGCTATTTTAAGGGCAGAAAAAGAAGGTTTCATCCGTGTGAAAATAGAAATTGATGACGAACGCACGTTAAATAAAATAGAGCAACGCATCATAAAATCGAATAACGATTGCGCCCAGCAAATAGCACTGGCAATAAAAGATGCTTACAAAAGGTTGTTGTTGCCATCATTAAGTAACGAAGCCCTGCAAGTGGCCAAAGAAAAAGCCGATGATGCCGCCATTTCGGTTTTTGCCAAAAATTTAAAACAATTGCTGTTGGGTTCGCCATTGGGTGAAAAACGGGTGTTGGCCATCGATCCCGGTTTCCGTACGGGCTGCAAAGTGGTGTGCCTCGATGCCCAAGGCCAGTTAAAATATAACGAAACCATTTATCCGCATGCACCAAAAAATGATAGTTTGGGTGCGATGAAAAAAATCAACTCGTTGGCCGATGCTTATAAAATTGAAGCGATTGCCATTGGTAACGGTACGGCATCGCGAGAAACTGAGGCCTTAATTAGAAAAATACGTTTTAAAAACGATATTCAGGTATTTGTGGTAAGCGAGGCGGGCGCGAGTATTTATTCGGCTTCAAAAATTGCCCGAGAGGAGTTTCCCGATTACGATGTTACCGTTCGTGGAGCGGTTTCCATTGGGCGACGATTGCAAGATCCATTGGCCGAACTCGTAAAAATTGATGCGAAATCCATAGGTGTGGGGCAGTACCAACATGATGTAGATCAAACCAAACTTCAAAAAATGTTGGATGCCGTGGTTGAAAACTGTGTAAATGCAGTGGGCGTCAATATCAATACGGCCAGTAAAAGTCTGTTGGCTTATGTCTCCGGAATTGGCCCAAAATTGGCCGAAAATGTGTTTAATTATCGAAATGAGAACGGTGTATTTCCATCCAGGAAGGCTATAAAAAAAGTACCGCGATTGGGAGATAAAGCTTTTCAACAGGCCGCTGCTTTTTTAAGAATAAATGGGGCCAAAAATCCGTTGGACGATTCGGCAGTACACCCAGAAAGTTATGGTTTGGTTGAAAATATGGCCAAAGATTTAGGAAAATCGGTTAAAGATTTAATCGGCAATAAAGAGCTTCTTCAAAAAATTAACCTAAAAAAATACTGCACTGGTTCGGTGGGTTTGCCAACGCTTCAGGATATTGTAAAGGAATTGGAAAAACCGGGACTCGATATCCGCGAGCAAGCCAAAGTGTTTACCTTCAACCAAAATGTAAAAACCATTAATGATCTGCACGAAGGACAATTGCTTCCGGGCATAGTTAACAATATTACCAATTTTGGCTGTTTTGTAGATGTGGGCATTAAGGAAAGCGGACTCATACACGTTTCCAATTTATCGGACAGCTTTGTGAAAGACGTTAACGAACATGTGCATTTGCACCAACAAGTTATTGTAAAAGTTTTGGATGTTGATATTCCGCGAAAGCGTATCCAACTGAAA
>CAZZDI010000159.1:2858-6492 GCA_964653155.1 uncultured Flavobacteriaceae bacterium
TTTTATGAAGCTTTTTTTATGCTGTTGTGTGCTGTGGCAATGTGTTGTTTTATAAGGGTTTGCCATTTTTCTATGCGTTGCATTTCAAAATCTTCGGTGACATCTTCGTCAACATCAAAAAACTCAAAAAAAGCATGGGGCTTGGTTTGTTGTTTGTAAACCAGCTCTAAGCCCAAACGTTTTAAATGGTTCTTTTTGTTTTTTCCGGCAGCGTATTCTTTAATAATATTACAGCTTTCAATATCAATAAAGTTTGCTTGAACCAAAATGGGAGTGCTGTTTTTAAAGTTGGCATAAGTTACAGATTGGTTGTTGGTAATTCCAATAAAGTTTTTGTGCCAAATATCGTATTGGCTGTAGTTTAGGTTGTTGGACCCAGTGATGGATTTAACCTGCTTTTTTATTTTTGAAGATTGCTTTGAGCTATTGTAAATAAATAGAAAAAAAGGAACGAATACGCTTAAAACCAAAAGCGCAGAAATAATTATTAATGAAGTTTTCATCTTGTTAATTTTTGATTTTTTGAATAATAAATATTGCTATTACAACAGTTGCTGTAATAGGGAATTTGTAAATACTATGTAAAAACCAAAAAGTTTATAAGAAGGAATGGAAAGGAAAAATAATAGCTTTAATAGTAAAGCTCAAATCAATCAAACTACAGGTTTTTAAGTAGTTTGTGTTGGTGTTGAAAAGAATGCTGTTACCCAATCTGTGGGCAGTAAAGTTAAGCTCAGCAAGGTTTTCATGTTCGGTGTTAAGATTTAAAACGTCTTCAAAAGTGTTGTTGGTTGCAATGGCACAAGCATTGTACAAACGGCTGTTTTGAAGCTGGTGTTTTTGTGTAGAATGTTCAACCTTAAAAAAAGCGAAGCTTTCCTCGATATTATTGAAATAAAGAGAAAAAAAACTTAACGCAATGGTTAAGAATATGTGGCTAAACTTCAGCATTTGTTAAAATTGTACGGTACAAATGTATTAATAAAACCTGTTAAAAAATTATAAACATTAATTTAATGGTTGGCTTTAGTGCAAAAAAAAGCGCCCAATTTGTTGAGCGCTGGTATTTATAAGTTGTTTTTCAACTATCGGTTCATGTTTTTTATCTCTTCAATAAAAGTGTCTAAATCGACTCCGTTGTTGACCAGAATTAAAGCTTTGTCAACAATATATTTTACATTTTCAGGATGAAAACCAAGCCCGATGCATATTTTTTTCAAAAGAACATGCTCTGGGTCTCCTTTAATATTGTCTACATAAACCATGCGGGCCAAATCGTAAAGGCGTTCCAAGCGTCTATCATATGAAACCGGTGGATTAATAGGGTGCGATTTGTAGTTTTTCAAGATTAAATTGAAATCTTCTTGGCTAATATCCAAACTTCTGGCGGTTCGTTCCAAAAACGCTTGTTCTTCTGGAGTAACAATACCATCATCCATTGCAACGCGAACAATGGCCGCAAAATGGCTCTCGTTACGCTTTTTAAATCCACTATCAAATAAATCTGAAAACGACATAAATCTAATGTTTTAATAATGCTGCAAACGTACATATTTTTTAAGAATATAAATCTAAAAAAATAAAATTTTTGGAGTTGGCTAATCTTTTGCAAAAAGGTATGGGCAAACGTTCCAGCCTTCTTAATTCAATTTTTTTAATATTAAAATTCAAACTTTAATTGGGCACTTATGGTTTTTTGTGTTTCTGGTTTTTTCATTTTTTCGGTGTTTAAATTAGAAAGGCTTATGCCCAACAAACGCACCGAGTTTTTTAAATGTTCTTGATACAAAAGTTCTTTGGCGGTTTCTAAAATAATGCTCTTGTCGCTAATAAAATAGGGCAGGGTTTTGCTGCGGGTTTGCAGACTGAAATCGCTGTATTTTATTTTCAACGTTACCGTTTTCCCGGCCACTTGGCTTTTGTTAAGTCTTTTGGAAACCTCTTGTGCAATGTGCTCCAGTTTTTCAATCATAAATACTTCGCTGGATAGGTTTTCAGAAAACGTACGTTCGGCAGCCAGGCTTTTTCTGATGCGGTTGGGTTTCACTTCGCTGTGGTGAATGCCCCGAACAATGTAGTAATAATATTTCCCCGATTTACCGAAGTGTTCTTCAAGGTATTCCAATGGTTTTAGTTTTAAATCCAATCCCGTAAAAATACCTTTTTGGTACATTTTTTCGGCTGTTACCTTTCCAACGCCATAAAATTTCCTGATGTCCAGTTCTTCCAAAAACGAAATCACCTCTTCGGGATTCACGGTTTTTTGCCCGTTGGGTTTGTTGTAATCGCTGGCCACTTTTGCAATAAATTTATTGATGGAAATACCCGCCGAGGCCGTAAGCCCCACTTCATTTAAAATACGCTCCCGGATCTCTTTGGCAATGAGCGATGCGCTGGGGTTGCCCTTTTTGTTTTGGGTCACATCTAGGTAGGCTTCATCCAACGACAGCGGTTCCACCAAATCGGTATAATCGTAAAATATGCGTCTTATTTTTTTCGATATTTCGGTGTATCGGTCAAATCGAGGTCGAACAAAAGTTAAATCGGGGCATAATTTGGCGGCCAAAGTTCCGGCCATGGCACTTTTTACACCAAATTTTCTGGCTTCGTAACTGGCAGCACTTACCACGCCACGTTTACCGCCGCCACCAACGGCAATGGGTTTGCCCTTTAGTTCGGGGTTGTCCATTTGTTCCACCGAAGCATAAAAGGCGTCCATATCCACATGGATTATTTTTCGTATGTGAAATTCGGCCTGCATGTAGCAAAATTATGGTAATTTTGGGTGAATAAACATCAAATTACAAATTTCAAAAGACTAAATTCCAAAGCGAATCCAACGAAATTTGTTTTTTGAAATTTGGAATTTAGAATTTTCAATGGTTATGATAGAAATTGAACGCAAATTTTTGGTGATTTCAGATGATTTTAAAACGGAAGCGTTTAAAAAAACAAGATTGGTACAAGGGTATTTGAATTCGCATAAAGAGCGTGCCGTTAGGGTACGGCTTAAGGGCGATTTGGGTTTTTTAACGGTTAAAGGGCCATCGTCAAAAAATGGCTTGTCGCGTTTTGAGTGGGAAAAGGAAATTAGCGCCAATGAAGCTAAGGAATTGTTAAATCTTTGTGAATCGGGCATCATCGATAAAATACGTTATGAAGTAAAGCTGAAAAACCATATTTTTGAGATAGACGAGTTTTTTGGCGATAATGAAGGTTTGGTGGTTGCTGAGGTCGAGCTAAAAAACGAGAACGAAACTTTTGAAAAACCAAAATGGCTGGGCGAAGAAGTCACCGGAAACCCAAAATACTACAATTCGCAATTGAGCCAACAACCATTTAAAACGTGGAAACCATGAATAGAATTTTTATCATTTTAATAACGGCGACGTTGTTTTTTAGTTGCAAAGATGAACCGAAAGAGGATTCGGAAATCACAACTGAAACAGTCGAAGCGGTTAACGACTCAACCGATTTGGCAGCAGAAACCGCAGATTCCAAACCAGAAAAATCCATTAAACAAATAAAAAAAGAACTTACTGAAAAAGGTTTCAAAACCTTTGATTATGTTGACGAAAGTACCCAAGATACCATTTTAATGCAGCAGTATTTTATGGCCTTTTTAAAATCGGGG
>CAZZDI010000160.1:0-6397 GCA_964653155.1 uncultured Flavobacteriaceae bacterium
ACGGGAACGTATTCGTAACGTCCATGGAAATTATGTCCGCCGGCAAAAATATTGGGGCAGGGCAGGCCCATATAACTGAGTTGCGACCCATCGGTGCCCCCGCGAATGGCTTTTATGATAGGGGCCACATCAACGGCTTTCATAGCTTCTTCGGCAATATCAACAATATGCATTACGGGTTCTATTTTTTCGCGCATATTAAAATATTGGTCTTTAATTTCGGTGGTGATGACTTCACGTCCGTATTGTGAGTTGAGTTCGTCGGTAAGGTTTAGAATGGCTTCTTTTCGGGCTTCGAAATGCTCTTTATCGTGATCTCGGATAATGTATTGCAAAGTGGTTTCCTCCACATCCCCTTCCATATCGTGCAAATGGAAAAAACCTTGATAGCCATCGGTGTGCTCTGGCGTTTCCATACGGGGCAGCGAATTGATAAACTCGGTAGCAATGTACATAGAGTTCACCATTTTGCCCTTGGCGTAACCGGGGTGCACAATTTTTCCTTTAATTTTTACCACGGCACCGGCGGCGTTAAAATTTTCGTATTCCAGTTCGCCAATTTGGCTGCCATCCATGGTGTAGGCCCAATCGGCGCCGAATTTTTCAACATCGAATTTGTGCGCACCACGACCAATCTCCTCATCGGGGGTAAAGCCCACGCGAATGGTTCCGTGCTTTATTTCGGGGTGGTTTATTAAATATTCCATGGCCGAAACAATCTCGCAAATCCCCGCTTTATCATCAGCACCAAGCAGAGTGTTGCCATCGGTGGTGATTAGGGTTTGCCCTTTGTATTGCAACAAATCTTCAAAATAATCGGGCGATAGCACTATGTTTTCATCACGGTTTAAAACAATATCCTTTCCGTCGTATTTTTCAATAATTTGTGGCTTCACGCTGGCTCCCGTAAAATCGGGCGAGGTATCAAAATGCGAAATAAACCCAATGGTGGGTACCTCGTGCTCCACATTACTGGGCAGGGTGGCCATAATGTATGCGTTTTCATCAATGGAAACATCGGTCATCCCAATGGCCTTAAGTTCTTCGGTGAGTTTAATGGCCAAATCCCATTGCTTTTTAGTACTGGGCGTGGTGTTCGAATTGGGGTCGGATTCCGTATCAATTATAACGTAACTTATAAATCGTTTTATGATGTGTGCTTTTGAAATCATTACAGGGAAAATTTTAGTTTTTGGGGTGTGTTTATAACTATTTAACAGTCCTCTAAAATACGATTATTAATTTTTTGGGCTTTCGAATTGCCTGATTTTTTAATAAGGCGTACTTTTGCACAAATATTACCGATGTACAAAAGTATTCTTCGCCCGCTGTTTTTTTCGTTCGACCCAGAAAGCATCCACCATTTTACCTTTTCACTCGTAAAATTCACTTCAAAAATCCCCGGATTTAAGTCCGTTTTTAGAAGTCTTTATGTGGTTGAGGATAAAAAATTGGAACGTGAACTTTTCGGACTCACTTTTAAAAATCCTGTTGGATTGGCCGCCGGATTCGATAAAAATGCCGTGCTGTACAATGAATTGGAAAATTTCGGTTTCGGGTTTATTGAAATAGGAACGGTAACCCCAAAAGCCCAGCCCGGAAACGAGAAGAAAAGACTGTTTAGACTGAAGGACGACCAAGGGATCATCAACCGAATGGGGTTTAACAATGAAGGTGTTGAGGCCGCTATTGTTCAATTAAAAAAACGAAAAGGGAATTTGGTTATTGGCGGAAACATTGGTAAAAACACCCAAACCAAACCCGAAGATTATACCAAAGATTATTTGGAATGCTTTAACGCGCTGCACCCTTACGTTGATTATTTTGTGCTGAACGTAAGTTGCCCCAATGTGGGCAGCCATGCCAAATTGAATGATAAGGATTATTTGGAGGAATTGATAGGTGCCGTGCAAAAGGCCAATAATACGTTTGAAAAACAAAAGCCCATTTTGTTGAAAATTGCCCCCGATTTAAACCAAAACCAATTGGATGAAATTGTGGAGTTGGTGATGGATACAAAATTGGATGGGGTGATTGCCAGTAATACATCGACCGATAGAAGTGGTTTGAAGGCTTCAAAAGAACGTTTGGACGCCATTGGAAATGGCGGATTGAGCGGCCAGCCCATTAAAGAAAAAAGTACGCAGGTTATTAAATATCTTTCAGAAAAGAGCAACAAAGCCTTCCCGATTATTGGTGTTGGTGGTATCCATTCGGCCGAGGATGCTCTTGAAAAAATAAAAGCCGGTGCCGATTTGGTTCAAATTTATACGGGCTTTATTTATGAAGGCCCAAGTTTGGTGAAGCAAATCAATAAAGCTATTCTCAAAAAGTAATTTTTTCTATTTAACGAGAGTTCGGTTTGTAAACAACTAAAAATCATCAATCTACGTCAGTTTGAGTATTTTTTGTGGAATGCAATGGAACAAAAAATGTATCGAGAACCAAATAAAAGACTTCTCGATACAATTTTCCTCCGTTTTATTACGGAAAATCACTCGAAGTGACGAAATGTAAAACAAAAATTATATCGACTCACGTTATTTAATAAATCGTTTTACGGTTCTCGATTTTCCGTTAAAAATGCTCAGGATATAATTCCCGGTCGATAATTGGCTTACATCAATGGGATAATTATTGTTTACCGTTCCTGATAAAAAGGGTTGTCCCATCAAGTTGCTTATGGTAAATGTAGCCACTTCGTTCGGATTGTTATTTTTTATGTAAAGCAAATTATCGGTAACCGGATTGGGATAAATTTTATAAACTTCGTCGGTAATGGTGGTGTGAATGGTTTGGAAAATAATATTGTCAATCGCCAAATCGCCTTCCCAGTTTGTGCCCCTTACGGCACGAAAACGGACTTTTATAGTTTGGTAGGCATATGCCGCTAAATCGATGGTTTTTGTTTTAAAATTTTCGGTTTCGGTGTATTGCTGGTTGCCAACAATCGGCTCAATAACATCGTTAATATAACCTTCAGTTGTTTTTATATCTACATGTAGCTCGCCC
This sequence comes from uncultured Flavobacteriaceae bacterium, assembly GCA_964653155.1. Taxonomy (GTDB): domain Bacteria; phylum Bacteroidota; class Bacteroidia; order Flavobacteriales; family Flavobacteriaceae; genus Flavisericum. Next base: position 3,013 of record CAZZDI010000160.1, read on the forward strand.
ATGTGTTTTCCAAACATGTGGTACGAAAACTCTAAACCGCTATTTTCATAATCCACATTAAAACACGGGGAAATTAATTCGGCCACATCGCCTGGTTCGCCGTTACTGGCTTCAACAAAAAGAAATGCATTGTTTGTGGTTTGGGGGCCTGTGCCTTCCGAAGGGGTTATGCCTTTGCCCAAAAACCAATTGTAGCCATTGCCGGCAATATCGTTTGTACTCCAACCGTGCTTGCCAAGCATATCGAAGTCTTCAAAATCTTCATCCAAAAATTCGGTTTGTGTGCCCACTTTTACCAAATTATGATAGGTTTTGGTTACGGTTCTGCATTTGCAACTAACGGTCAAGGTTACATCGTGTATCCCTGCTTCAAAGGTGTGGGTAGGATTCTGGTTTGTGTAATCTATAACGCCGTCGCTATTCATGTCCCATTGCCAAATGGTGGCCTCGGTGTTTGTGCTTTCAAAATTTACGGTTAAAGATTCTTCACAGGTTTCTGTATTATCTACCGTAATATTGGCGTTGAATGACGGACAGGATAAATAATTTTTGGCCGTCATATAAAAAGCATACATACGTGCCAATTGCTGTTGAGAGAAGTGCGTACGACAAACTTTACTGGCGTACGACATAATATTTTGGGTGTCGGGCTGGTAACAGTCACCATTGGCATCTTGGGTGGTACCAATGTAATTACAGCCATAATCCATGTTTTTTGAATTTAAGCCCGGATCGGCGGGGGTATCGCAAATGCCATCGCCAGTGGTGTCGCAGTTACTGCCATCAACCAATTCGTCGGTGCCATTGGGACTATTACCTTGGGTGTGGAATAACGAAAAATAGTGCCCCATTTCGTGCGCCAGAGACGAACTGTTTTTGGCGCAATCGTTTTTTATAACGATTAAATCAGTGTTTCCAGTGTTTTCAGTGTAGCCACAAATGCTTTCTTCAGAATTGTTTTCAATATAATCGGTAAAAAAGATATTGATTACCCCGGGCACATAGTGTGTTTCGATTAACGAGGTTTCATCACCTTTTTTAAAATGGCAAAGGGCATCTTCATTAATATAATTGATGCCGTCGCAAACAAAAAACTCCAAACGGGCATTGTAAAATATGTTGTTAAGTTCGGTAATGGCTTGGTTAATATCACTTTCACACAGCCCGCCCATACCATTAGAATTTCGGATAACGTGTGCTTTAACGGGGATACTGTTTATGCTTTGCTTTGTAGAAGCCCCCCGTGCAGCTTTCGTATTCAAAAAGCGGTTTTCAATTGTTTTAAGCTGAGGCTCGATACTACTGTAAAATGAAATTTCTTCTTCAGAAACCAAATTTCCGCAACCTTCAAAATGTTGCTGGGAGAAAATAAACTGTACGGTTGATAATAATACCGATAACAGTACAAGGAAGTTTTTGTAGGTTAAAATATTCATTTGGGAAAATATTTCTGTGCCAAATGTATAAGGAAATGAACCTGCAGAATAATATTAACGTTGTAACGCCAATATTGTCGATTATTTAACAATTTGTTGATGCTGAAAAGTGAAATCGAATTATCTTAAACGCCCGAAGGTTGGTTGACGACAAATTTTTGTGTGCGGTTTTCGCCATTGGTACCATAAACCAGTATGGAATTGGGGCAATCATCAAGGCGGGAACTACCAACGGAGAATCTATGCTTAGGCGATTCTATTGTTCATACAACCCGAATTTAAAAACTTGTTTTTATTACGGTTTATGCTTTGCCAAATTAATGGTATTTTTATCACGATATTTTCAACAATATATGTCGAAACCCATAAAAATAATTGAATGTCCGCGCGATGCCATGCAGGGGATCAAGGACTTTATTCCGACGGAAAAAAAGGTGCAGTATATCCAGTCGTTGTTGCGCGTGGGATTCGATACGATTGATTTTGGAAGTTTTGTATCGCCCAAGGCCATTCCGCAAATGGTAGATACGGCCGAAGTGTTATCGCAGTTGGATTTATCGAAAACCACCAGCAAATTGCTCGCCATTATAGCCAATACCCGTGGAGCTAATGATGCTTGCCAACACCCCGAAATCGATTATTTGGGGTATCCGTTTTCCATTTCCGAAAACTTTCAAATGCGAAACACTCACAAAACCATTGCACAATCGGTGGTTACGCTTTCAGAAATTCTTGAAATGGCCAATAAATCCAATAAAGAGGTAGTAGTGTACATTTCTATGGGCTTCGGAAACCCCTATGGCGACCCGTGGAATGTGGAAATTGTTGCCGAATGGACCGAAAAACTGGCCGCTATGGGCGTTACCATTCTGTCGTTGAGCGACACGGTTGGAAGCTCCACTCCAGAAACCATCGATTACTTGTTTTCAAATTTAATTCCCATGTATCCCAATATTGAATTCGGGGCACATTTGCACACTACACCTAATTCTTGGTATGAAAAGGTAGATGCGGCTTACCAATCGGGATGTCGTCGTTTTGATGGCGCTATTCAAGGGTTTGGAGGCTGCCCCATGGCCAAGGACGAACTTACCGGCAATATGCCTACTGAAAAATTGCTTTCCTATTTCACTTCAAAAAACCTAAACGGTTTAAACGCCATGAGTTTTGAAAGTGCCCATAATGAGGCTTCAAAGATTTTTAAAAATTATCATTAAACTTTCAATGTGTAGTTAAGTCTAATAAACCAAATCAACTTAATCATTACACATTTTGAATCGTTTAAAACTAGTTTTACTTTTCGTTTTCACTTCTTTAAGTACTTCATTATTTGCCCAAAAATTTTCGTTGGAAGGCGTTGTAAAAGATAAAGATTCATTGGTGCTGGAAGGCGCAACGGTTTATCTGCAAAGTGTTAACGATAGTGTGCCCATGTCGTACGGGATTACCAATAAAAACGGCGAATTTTCATTGCAGGTTAATGCCGAGGATGATAAGCAGGCCATTTTCAATATTGCCTATTTGGGCTATAAACCATTCAAAAAAGACATAGCGGTTCCAGAGGGTAAAACTTTAAATTTGGGCATCATTTTTATGGAGGACCAAATGGAGGCTTTAAATGCGGTTTCGGTAGTAGGAAAGGCGCCTCCGGTGGTAATAAAAAAGGATACTATTGAATACAATGCGGGTAGTTTTAAAACCATGCCCAATGATATGGTTGAAGATTTACTGCGGAAAATACCAGGTATAGAAATTGATGTTGACGGCGGTATAACCGTTAATGGCGTTGAGGTTGAGGCTATAAATGTAGATGGTATGGAGTTTTTCGGTGACCAGTCGGGAGAGGTGGCATTAAAAAACATTCCGAGTAGTGCGGTGAGCAAAGTACAGGTAACCGATTTTAAAACCGAAAACCAAAAGTTTACGGGTGAAGAATCTGATTCGGGCAC
>CAZZDI010000161.1:0-5139 GCA_964653155.1 uncultured Flavobacteriaceae bacterium
TCATATTGAGCCTGTCGAAATATCTCAATGTATTGATAATCAATATTGGTTTCGACAAGCTCAACCTGACAAACGAAAATTAAATGACTTTTTAGACAGCCGCTTTGTTTTATTGATTATTTGTGCTTTGCAAAGCTACTTGGCCATGATGCTCAAACGTAAACAGCTTAGTGTAATCCATCACGTTGTTGATACCGTCCAATTGACATAAAAAAGAAATTACGCTACACAAGCCTTCAAAAAGAATGGTTTTGTCTGTAGGGTTTTGGGGTTTACGGTTTTTATAATGAAACGGAAGTTGGTATCCACAGGCTTTTAAAAAGGTAGCTTCAATTTTTAAAAGTTCATGAGGGGTGTAACCGTTAAAGGTTCTTCCGAAGTTTTGGTGCACCAAACCCACATAATTCAATTCAGTGGAGCCGTGTTCATCCGAAAGGTGTTTCCAACTATCGGTATGGTCTAAAATATTTCCAACGGCACATTGCTTGCAACATTCCGGATTCAATGTGTTGGAATGAAAAGCTGTGTATAGCTTTTTAATGGCGGCATCAAAGCGATTGGTGGTTTCCATAACTTCTTTCTTCCTAAGATACGGAATTAATTTTTAAAGAGGTTTGTTTAACAATACTTGGTTAGTGTACCAATTGGATTTGTTATGCTTTATTTTGAGAAAACCAAGATGTTTTAATTAAAATAAAAATTAGTATTATTAATATTATAGCTCCAAGTACGTACCAAGAGGTTTGTGTGTTTTCGTTTAATAGGATGGGAGAGTTATCTCCTATTAGTACCAAGCCGGCCCAATATTGTGGCCCCCTGATTCTGCCCTTTGATGATTTTAAGTAGCTTAATTTGGCTTGTTGTAGAGCTTTATCTTTATCCATTCCTCTTTTAATGTTTTTAAAAAAAAGACCAATAATTTCGGCACTCGATTTTTCATCTATTTTCCAAAGGCTAGTTAGTATGCTTTCACTACCGGCATAATTAAAGGCGTGTGCTAGAGATATCATGCCTTCGCCCGCTTGATAAGTGGGTTTGCCCGTTTCGCAGGCCGTTAATATGGCTAAATTAGAGTTTAGGTTTTCGTTGTAAATTTCGTAAGTGTAAAGGGAGTTGTCTTCGTTTGTGCTGTTTTTTGCAAATATTAGTCGCGATAATTCAGGGGTTATGTTATTAGATTCTGCATGTGTGCCAATGTGAATTATTTTGTGTTCGCTGGCCTGGTTTTTAAAAATTTGTTTGGATGCCTTTTCATTTATGAATGAAGCACCGTTAAACATTCTTGAATATTGTTTGGCCAAATCGACGCTAAATGGCTGCGGTAAAAGGGTGAGGTAGGTTTTGTCAACAGAAATAGAATCGGTTATGCCAAGGCTGTATTGGTTTTTCATTTTTTCGTTAAACTCGGGGGCAAAAGCAACAAAGTCGTTTTGGTAATCAACCGTCTTTTTATTTTTGTTTAATAAAAGCAGGCTATAATTGTATGAAATGATGTGCTTTTTTAGCAGGCTGTAATTGGCAATGTCGTTTAAAGATGTTGTTGGTTTCGACATTAAACTTTCAAAACTGAGGTTAAAAAGTTTGGCGTCTGGAATAATTATAACTTTTTCGGTGTTAATACTTGCTTCCAAAGGTTTCCAAAGCATGTTGTATAATTGGTGGAGTTTCAAACTTGTTTTTTCAAAATCCATCTGATTTTCTGTGAGATTGAAAATGTTGTCTGCAACATCTGTATCGTTGAGTTGAAATAGTTTTTTACTGCTTTGCGATAAAACTAGGGCGAATAAATTTTGTTCAATGTAAAAGTAACGAAGTACTGTAGTATTGTTGGGTATATTTTGTTTTAGATTGCCCAGCGGTTCTTCAATACTGGCGTAGCGCATTTTGTAATATTTTGGATGGTTTTGTTTCAGGGAGTCCAAAAAGGTGTTCCAGGCTTGGTTTACGGTTGTTATAGCTTTAATACTTTGGTTGGTTAAGGCAAGTTGTTTTTTTAATTGATTTTCGCGTTGGGTAACCTGCTCTGGAATGTTTGAAAATGAAATTTTCGATTTTAAATTAAGTCGTGCCCTAATCCTATTGTATAATGCCGACTCGTGCAAACCAATAGTTTTTTCTAAGTAGGTGGGGTTGTTTGTTTTTTTGTAAAGTTCTAAATTAATTTTTTTTGCAAAATTGAAAACTGTTTTATGGTTTTCAATAAGTGTGCTTAAATCTTCATACGAGCTGATGCGCTGTTTTCTTTCTTCAAGCGATGTTATGGATTGATTTATTGAGGGCAACAGGCTTTTTAAAAAAACACTGTCTTTTTCTTTTGAAGCGTAGTATCTGGATTGTGCATTTATAATATAAATTTCAGATTTGTTTTCTTCAAAATAAATTTTGTCAGTCGTATTGTTTTTAAGGTTTTCGTTATAAATATTTAAGCTTTTATTGCTCCACAACAAGCTTTCATTGTACATTTTTAAGTTGTAATAAACTTGGGCGAAAGTGAGCATGAGCGCATTGGTAAAATAGTCTTGTTCGCCTTTTCTTTTTCTAAAATAATCATAAGTATCTTCGGCGAGGGTTGTGGCTTTTTGCTTTTGGCCGGTTTTAGAATAGGCAATAGCCAAATTCATGTTGCAGTACAATTTGTTGGGATCGTAGGCATTTGGGTTGCTTTTGGAGTAGTTGTTGCTGGCCAGCTCCCAGTATTTTATGGCATCCTCAATTTTATTGTTTTTAAAGTGGACGTTTGCATATTCTGAATATAAAAAAGCTTTAAGCTGAAAGTTGTCACCGCTAATTTTGGCCAAGCTTTTTTCGGCAATGCCCAAAAAATGAAGTGCTTTTGTAAAATCCCTCTTTTGAATTTGAACTTCGGCAACCGATATGGCAGCCATAAAATATTCTTGTGAATGTTCAGGAAAATGTTGTTTTGCGTAATTATACGAAAGGGAAGTTATTTGCTCAGATTTTTCAAAATCGCCCAAATCGAAATGAAGGCCGTTTAAATTAGAGTAGGCTATCATCAAATTGCGCTTCACCCTATTGGTCAATGCATGGTTTTTGGTGTTTTTTAAAAAGGTTTCGCATAGTTGTATAGAGGCGTTTATCAACAATTGGGCTTCAGAAGGTTTGCCTTGATTTAGTTTTATAAGCGACATATTGCCCCGTATGGCAGCCGGCAGGTAGAGTTGGTTTTCTGGTGTTTGGTCTAAATTAGAAACATGTTTTAACGCCTTTTCAAAATAATGAAGGGCACTGTCTTGTTTGGAAGAAAAGTACATGAGTGCGCCCATTAAATTATAGACTTTTGCACTAATTTTATAACTGATATTGGGGTGTTTTTTTATCAGCCAATGGGCTTTTCTTATATGGTTTTCAAAGGCTTCGATTTGGCCTAATTTCATACTGTAATCAGCCAAATAATATTCGCTATTTAGAATTTGCGAATTGTTGTTTTGCTGCAAAGCGTATGTTTTGGCTTTTTCGGCGTGTTGGTAGGCTTCAGGAAGTAAGCCAAGATCTAAACATACTTTTGAAAATTCTAGATTTGCCAGATATAATATTGAGGTTTCTCGTGAATGGTTTTCAATAAATTGCAATAGGTTTTTGCTTTCTGTTTTGGCTTTTTCAAATTGGTTATGTAAAATATGAATTTTGCCCAACGGAAATATACAATGGGCAATTTCAGGATAGTTTTTTGAGGTTTTGAGGTTTTGTAGTTTTGAAAATAATAGAGATTCGGCTTGTTGCAAAGAATCGGATTCTATCAACTTATGGATAGCTTCAATAGATTCAGGAGGGTTTTGTGCTAGGTTTGGTAAAGTACAAATGCAAAGTAAGATGCATAATGAGCTTTTTAAGAATGTTATAAACCTAAGCATTTTGGAAATAATTTAATCTGTTATTTCTGAAAGTATTTTTTTGCTGTTGTCGGTATTACTCGATTTAAAATATTTTTTGGCAATTTTGTTGTTGCCTTCCTTTAAATAGGCCAATCCTAAATAATGGTAAGCCTCGTTTATTAAAGGAAAGGAATCTTGCGATTGTACCGTTCTTTCTAGAAAAGGAATAGCCTCATCTACATTTTTGCTGTTCATGTGGGCCATGCCAATAAAATAATTTAAGGTATCGTTTTTGGGGTGCTTTTCTGCCAAAACTATCCACTTTTCAATGGCTTTTTCATAGTCGCCGTGTTTGTAACTTACCATGGCATCATAAAAATCGAAATTGTTGGTGCTGCTCATGGTAGTAGGCAAACCAGGGTCTGGAGTAAAGTATTTGGTGTATAATTTTTGGTTTGGCGATATGCTAAAAAAACAAATGCTTCCAACTGCAATGACAATGGCGACGGCGGCGGCCCATTTGCTAAGTTTTAAAAATCTAACTTTTTTATAGTTGGCAATTTTACTTTTCTTGTTTTCAATCTCTTGATGAAAGGTGTTCAATTCTTCTTTCAATGCTTGGGTTTCAATACCGGTAAGCATAGTTTTAACATCTTCAACTTGAGCCCTGAAATCAGAATCTATTTTAAGGTAGTCGTCAAAGTCTTTGCGTTCTTTTAGATCCATAGTGCCGTTAAGGTAGCGCTCTATGGCTTCAAGCAATTCTTGTGATATGTCGTTGTTTTTGTTTTTCAATTTTGTTGCTTTTTAAGGTCAAAAACCATAGTTCGCAATTTTTCCATGCATCGGTATTTTTTGTTCCTAGCGGTGGTTTCTTCAATGTTTAAATCTGAAGCGATATCTCGCAAAGATTTCTTTTCAAAATAAAAGCTCTTTAAAAGTTGTTTGCATGGTTGGCCTAAGTTTTTAAAGGCTTCCATGGCTATTTCTAGTTTGGTGCTTTTAGGTTCGTTATGGGCATCTTCTTCGTCTTTGTCTCTAATTATTCTTAAAATGTTATTGTCCAGAGATTTGGAGTTTTTAAAGTTTTTAGACCTTAAAACATCCGTCCATTTATTTTTTGCAATTTGGTACAGATAACCTTGTAAGGCGGTTTCGTTCTGCGGAACAAATTTTCCGTTTTTAACGTTGGTCCATACCAAAATAAAAGCCTCTTGATAAACGTCTTTGGCGTGTTCTATGGTGCCGCTGTTTTTTAAAACCAAGGTTTCAACCTTTGGGTAATTGGCAACATAAAACTGTTTTA
>CAZZDI010000161.1:5239-6383 GCA_964653155.1 uncultured Flavobacteriaceae bacterium
CCATTATTTATGATTCTGAAGTCAATTATCAAAAGCAATTTGATAGTTTGTTTTATGTGATAAACCAATCGATGTCCACTTATTTGGAAGATTCCGATATTTCAAAGATTAATCGGAATGAAGCTAATAAAGTAGATGCCCATTTTATAAATGTTTTTGAAACTTCAAAAGAAATCTACAAACAAACCCAAGGCGCTTTCGATCCCACCATTGGAGCCGTAGTCAATGCTTGGGATTTTGGCCCCGAAGGCAAAATAGCCAATCTCGATAGCTTGAAAATAGATAGTTTGATGCTTTCCGTAGGTTTGGATAAAGTAAAACTGAAAGGGCATTCCATTGAAAAGCCACAAGGCACTTTTATCGATTTTAATGCCATTGCCAAAGGCTACGGGGTGGATGTGGTGGCCAACTTTTTAGAAAGCAAAAACATAAAAAATTATTTAGTTGAAATAGGTGGCGAAATTAGGGTAGGAGGCATTAACGCTGAAAAAAATGCTGACTGGAAAGTAGGTGTGGAGCAACCGCATTTTGATGGTACCCAATCTATTTTAAAAGCCATTACTTTAAAAGATGCGGCCATGGCGACTTCGGGGACTTACCGAAAATTTAAAATAGACCACAATGGAAACCGTTACGCCCACATTATCGATACCCAAACGGGTTACCCGAGCAAAACCAATTTACTGAGTATTTCAGTAATTGCCAAAACCTGCATGGTGGCCGATGCCTATGCCACAGCTTTTAAGGGCATGGGCCTAGAGCGTGTGAAATCTTTTTTAAAACATCACCCCGAGCTTAAGGTGTTTTTAATTTTTGAAAACGATAAAAAGGAATTCGAAACCTTGTCTCTTAACGGTTTTCCTGAGTAGTTTTTATAAGGCTTGAAGTGCTATAATGGTCCATCCAGCGACAAAAAGTAAACCGCCCATAGGCGTAATGGGGCCTAAAAATTTCAATTTCTTTCCTTTGGCATCGCTCAAAATCAGTCCGTAAATACTAAAAGAAAACAATACAGTGCCCAGAGTGAAGCACCAATACATGGTTGTCGAGGAAAATTCAGGATTAAAGCCGAGTATCAACAATACAATAGCGTGGTACATTTGATATTTTACTCCCGTTTCAAAACTTTTAAGTTGGTCGTCAT
>CAZZDI010000162.1:0-6353 GCA_964653155.1 uncultured Flavobacteriaceae bacterium
CCAATAGTTTTGAATATATGTTCCTTCAGTTTATTGCGGGTATTGTGACCATTCTTACCGTATCTGAACTTTATAAAAGGGCCAATCTCTTTATTTCGGTAGGGCAGATCACCCTTATATATCTCCTGGGCTATTTCGCCTTTTTTGTAATTCAGGAAGGCAATATTCAATCGCTTGAACTGGAGAGTTTTGGCTATTTTATCCTGTGCGGGCTGGCCACCTTGTTTGCACACCCGCTCATTTATTTTTACGAGAAAATATTTGGCCTGGTATCTGATGTTTCATTGCTGGAGCTCAGCGATACCAATTCCAAACTATTGAAAAAGCTTTCAAATAAGGCTCCGGGCACTTTCCACCACTCCCTCAACGTGGCCAATCTGGCCGAAGCCTCGGCCAATGAGATTGGCGCAAACAGTATGCTCGTTAGGGTAGGGGCCCTTTATCATGACATTGGGAAGATGCTGAACCCTACCATGTTTACCGAAAACCAGGCCAACTCCATAAACTCGCACAATGAATTGGACCCCAAGGAAAGCGCACAGATAATTATAGACCATGTGATCAAGGGCATTGAGATAGCCCGCAAAAACAACCTGCCAGACCGTGTAATAGATTTTATCAGGACCCACCATGGCACCAGCCTGGTCTATTATTTCTATAAAAAGGAAAAAGAGCAGGAGGGTAGCGCCAATGAAGATGATTTTCGGTACCCGGGCCCCATTCCCTTCTCCAAGGAAACCGCCATCCTTATGATGGCCGATAGCGTTGAGGCCGCCAGTAAAAGCTTAAAGGAACCCTCCTCGAGCATCATTGATGAATTTGTGGAAAAAATCATCAATAACCAAATGGAGCAAGGTCAATTCCTAAATGCCAACATCACATTTAAGGAAATTGAAATGATAAAAAAGGTGCTCAAGAAGAAGCTTAAGAATATATATCACTTGAGGGTGGAGTATCCCGAATAGGCTACAAAAAACCAAAAAATCCCTGCCTAAACGGAAATTGTTTGACAAATGTGCCGCAAAACAAAAAAGCACCTACAATAAATTACTGCAAGCGCTTCATTATCAAGTGATCGCGACAGGATTCGAACCTGTGACCGTCTGCTTAGAAGGCAGATGCTCTATCCAACTGAGCTACGCGACCTTGTGGAAAACTCATTTATTTTCCGGTGCGCAAATATAAAAATTAACTCTAAATCTAACCAAAAGAAATGCCATAATTTTAAAATAATTAATTCTGGCTCCGAACAAACACTCTCAACCTCCTCTTTTTCAGTCTAAAAAAGACAAATATCATCTTAAGCTTTTCAGCAGAATATTCAATACAAAATTTCTTAATTCCCACTCAAAGACAACTTCAAAAAACCAACCAGTACCTACCAGTTTATTTTTTTATTATATTTGTACCATGGGCATGATTGAAATTAAAACTAAGGCGGGAAAACCAAAGTACAAGCAAATAGTAAATTCTATTGAAAACGCCATTGTTTCCGGCACACTCAAAAAAGGAGAACAACTTCCTTCCTTAAACAGTATCAGTGAAGCTCAAAACGTTTCAAGAGATACGGTTTTAATGGCTTTTAACGAACTTAAAACCCGGGGCATAATCGAGTCGGTTGTTGGTAAAGGCTATTATTTGGTTAATGACAATATTGAAATTACCCAGAAAGTTTTTCTTCTGTTTGACGAATTAAATTCGTTTAAAGAAGATTTGTACAGTTCGCTTATCAACAATCTCGGGGAAGATATTCGGGTAGATACCTATTTCCATCATTTTAATAAAGACATGTTCCGAAAACTGGTTAACGAAAACATCGGGCAATATAACTACTACGTGATTATGCCCGCCAATTTGGAACAGACCAATCTGGTTTTGGAAAAACTACCAAAAAGCAATGTTTATATACTGGACCAAACACACCTAGAATTGTCGGAATACTATGGTATTTATCAAAATTTTGAAAAAGATATATTCAACAATCTTGAAAAAGCCATAAACCTTATTTCAAAATACAAAAAATTAATCCTTATTTTTAATGAAGACAAGCAGCCGCAGGGCATGCTTAAAGGATTCATCAATTTTTGCAAAAAACATTCGGTGAAAAATGAGATCATCAGTTCCTTTAAAAATAGAAATCTAAGCCATGGCGAAGTTTACATTATCCCAGACGACAAGGATTTGCTCCGAATCATAAAAAAAATCAAAACCGATAACCTAACGCTGGCTGAAGACGTCGGCATCATTTCATATAACGACACCCTTTTAAAAGAAATTGTTGAAGGCGGCATTACCACGATTTCAACCGATTTTCATCACATGGGCGAGCAATTGGCAAACATGATCATTAACAAACAGCAATTACAAATAGAAAATAAGAACGAACTGATTTTAAGAAACTCACTGTAACACCATATTAATATGAGTAATCAACTAACCAATGAAGTAAAAGCGCAATTTCTGGCGCATTTCAAAACAGAGCCACTACTTATTTTTTCCCCCGGAAGAATCAATATTATTGGCGAACACACCGATTACAACGACGGTTTTGTGTTTCCTGCAGCAGTCGATAAAGGCATTGCTGCAGCCATTCAAAAAAGCGATTCCAATACAAGTATGGCCTATGCTTTGGACTTGGACAGTAAAATCGAATTCGATTTAAACCACTTGAAACCATCCAATGAAGGTAGTTGGGAAAACTACGTTTTTGGTGTTGTGGCCGAAATTCAAAACCGCAATAAAGTAGTGGGTAATTTCAATATCGTGTTTAAGGGCAATATTCCCAGCGGCGCGGGCATGTCTTCCTCAGCCGCCCTCGAAAACAGTGTGGTTTTCGGTCTGAATGAATTGTTTGGTTTGGAACTTTCAAAAGAAGAAATGATTTTGATTTCCCAAAAAGCAGAACACAACTACGTGGGCGTAAAATGTGGTATTATGGATCAATATGCAAGCATGTTCGGCATAAAAAACAATGCTTTGCTTTTAGATTGCAGAAGCGTAAAAGCTAAACCATACGAAATTAATTTTAAAGACCATCAATTGATGTTAATCAACACCAATGTAAAGCACAGCCTTTCTGATAGTGCTTATAATGACAGGCGTTCGGCATGCGAAAATATCGCTGAACTTTTGGGCATTAAAGCTTTAAGGGATGCCACCGAAAACGATTTGGAAAAAATTAAAAACCAAGTAACTTCTGAAAATTACCAAAAAGCCTTGTACGTTATCCAAGAAAACGACCGTACCCAAAAAGCTTCTAAAGCAATTGAAGACAATGATCTGGAAACTTTGGGACAGCTCATTTATGCCTCGCACGACGGGCTTTCTAAGCAATATCAAGTAAGTTGCGACGAACTCGACTTTTTAGTGGAACAGGCCAAGACCAATAAAAATGTGCTTGGAGCTAGAATGATGGGTGGTGGCTTTGGCGGTTGCACCATTAATTTGATAGCAAAAGATGAAGCCAAAAGTTTTGCCGAAACTGCCTCAAAAGCTTACAAAGAAAAATTCAATAAAGATTGCTCGGTGTACTTTATTCAGCTTGAAGATGGCACGCACCTAGTTAACTAATCAAACAAAAAGACCTAAAAATGAACAATACAGATTTACAGGATTACTCGCATAAACGATTAAATATTTTAACGGGCGAATGGGTTTTGGTATCGCCACATCGAGCCAAACGCCCCTGGCAAGGCCAAAACGAAGCCGTAAACAACGAGGTGCGCCCAAGTTACGACGAGTCGTGCTACCTATGCGCTGGAAATGCCCGTATAAATGGTGAGAAAAACCCAAAATACGAGGACGTTTTTGTATTTACTAACGATTTTGCGGCACTGCAAAGCGACTCAAAAACTTTTTCGGTAAACGACGGCCTTTTAACTGCCGAAAGCGAAACGGGTATTTGCAAAGTGATTTGTTTCAGTCCAGACCACTCAAAAAGTTTGGCAGATATGAATCCCAAAGAAATTGAAAAAGTGGTTATTGCCTGGCAAAAGGAATTTAAGGAATTGGGCGATAACCCGAACATCAACTACGTTCAGATATTTGAAAACAAAGGCGCTGTGATGGGCTGTAGCAATCCGCATCCACACGGTCAAATTTGGAGCCAATCGACCTTGCCCAACGAAGTGGACAAAAAAAACACGCAACAACTCAATTATTTCAACAAGAATAACAGCAGCCTTTTGGGCGATTATTTAAAACAGGAACTGGAAAAACAGGAACGCATTATTTTTGAAAACGACGGCTTTGTAGTTTTGGTTCCTTTTTGGGCGGTGTGGCCTTTTGAAACCATGATTGTTCCCAAAAAGCACCAATCCAATATTTTTGAAATGGACGCTACTGAAGCCTATCAATACGCTGAAGCCATCGCGGTAATCACCAAGGCATACGATAAAATTTTCAACACCTCGTTCCCTTACTCCAGCGGTATTCACCAAGCACCAACAAACGGAGAAGCCAACAAGCACTGGCATTGGCACATGAGTTTTTACCCGCCGTTATTACGTAGCGCAACGGTTAAAAAATTCATGGTAGGTTACGAAATGTTTGGCTCGCCACAACGCGATATTACTGCCGAATCGGCCGTAAAAATGATTCGGGAGTTGTTATAGAAAAGCTATTCAATATTTAAGAGGCTGTCTAAAAGGTCGTCATTCCGAACGCCTGTGCTGAGCGAAGTCGAAGTAAAGTGAAGGAATCTTTAAAATTGAAGTATATAATTATAAGATTACTTCGAAATAAAAATTTCTCGTAATGACGTTTCATCATAACTTTTCAGACAGCTTTTTTTATTTTTCCAACCTTCCATACTAAATCATCCCTTCAAAAGTTATATTTTTAGCCCTTAAAACATTGGCTTTAATGAAACATCCATGATTAAAATTTTGTCACACGGCGAAATGATTATTAGGATGTTACATGTGACCATTGAAAAACAATAGACATCAACACATGAAACGTTACTTTTACTCGATATTGGTTTTAGGATTTTTAATGCTTTGGAGTTCGTGCCGCAAGGATTTCGAATTTTCTCCCAGTACGGGCAGCCTAACGTTTTCAAAAGACACGGTTTATCTCGACACAGTATTTACTAACATTGGCTCCAGCACCTACAATTTAACCGTTCACAACCGCAGCGACAACGATATTTCCATCCCTTCGGTAAGATTGGCATTAGGTGAAACCTCCAACTACCGCTTAAATGTTGATGGCGTTGCCGGAAAATCTTTTGAAAATGTTGAAATATTAGCGAAAGACAGTTTATATATTTTTGTTGAATCGACCATTGATTATAACAATTTTCAAAATCCCAATGGCGAATATTTATATACCGACCAAATTGAGTTCGATTCGGGCAACAACCTCCAAAAAGTAGAGTTGGTCACTTTGGTAAAGGATGCCGTATTTATTTATCCAGACCGCGACCAAACAACCAAAATTGTAGAAACGCTGACGCTGAATTTAGGCGACGAACTGGTTGAAACCGATTTACAGGGACGTGAACTGCTTCCGGACGAGCTCACGTTTACCAACGAAAAACCCTATGTTATTTATGGTTTTGCTGCCGTTCCCGAAAATGAAACGCTCACCATTGAGGCGGGTGCCCGACTTCATTTCCACGATAATTCCGGAATTATCGTTTCCAACGGAGCCTCTATAAACGTTAACGGTGCTTACAGCACTGACCAAGAGCTGCTTGAAAACGAAGTGATTTTTGAAGGTGACCGATTAGAGCCACTTTACAGCGACATACCCGGGCAATGGGCCGCTATTTGGCTGCTGGATGGCAGCGTAAACAACACTATCAATTACGCTACAATTAAAAATGCCACCATAGGTATTTTATGCGACGGCAACCCCAACGAAACCAATGATAAACTGACCATTACCAATTCGCAAATTTACAACTCCAGTAGTTTTGGAATTTTAGGTCGGAACACCTCAATTTTTGGCGAAAATGTGGTAATCAACAATTCCGGACTATCCTCGTTTGCTGGCACTTTAGGCGGCAAATACAATTTCACACACAGTACTATTGCAAATTATTGGAGCAATAGTGCTAGACAATTTCCGGCGGTATTATTGAATAATTTTATTTTAGACGAAGACAACAATGCTACCCTAGCCGATCTTACCGAAGCCAATTTCAACAACTGTATTATTTACGGCAACGACAATCCTGAATTTCAATTGGAAGAAATTGAAGACGACAACGTGATTTTCAACTTTAAATTCACTAATTGTTTGATTCGTTTTGATAGCCGAAACACCAATTTAACCGGCCCGAATTACGATTTGGAAGATACCACACACTACGAAAGCAACATCTTCAACCAAGACCCAGACTTTTT
>CAZZDI010000163.1:0-4130 GCA_964653155.1 uncultured Flavobacteriaceae bacterium
GGTGTTGCAAAAGCCAACCAACGTATTATTGAAATGAAAGAAGGCCTGAAACCCATCCAGGATATTGAAATAATAAACTATTACGAAAGCATTTCCAGCGAGGCCTATTTCAGTTTATCGCGTCAACAAAATTCAGACGAGCGCATTCCGTTTATGTTGCAAAAAGGCATTACCAAACGGGCAGGCGCCAAAAAACGACGCGTGTTCCACACTAACAGTTACGATTGGTGGTACAACCTACACATTGACAGTTTAAAAGACGAAAACAGCAAGTGCGAAACGGACAACGACATTACCGGTTTTAAATATTATTCATCCGACAGTTTAGCCCGTGTGGAGCAAGAAATGGTGGGCATCGGGCTTCATAAAATAAATTATTTGCTAAAGGAAATGTCCACCAGCTCGGTTTGGGACCAACGGCTTTCCAAATCCTTGTTTGAAATATTGGTACCCAACGATTTTAAAGGCAAATTTAGGGATCAAAATAATTTGGTTCTCAAACTCGACAAGCACGCGGCACAAATTCCGTGGGAACTCTTGCATGACAACACCACTACCGAAACTCCGGCTTCGGTTACTTCAAGTTTCATCAGGCAATTGGTCACTGAGGATTCCTCGCGCTACAATTCGGTTTCACTCAACAACACCGAAGCTTTTATTGTAGGCGACCCCATTTACAACCAAAGCGATTTGCCACAACTTCCCGCAGCAAAAGCGGAATCGGAATGGGTGGCCGCTAAACTCAAAAAAGCAGGTTACAACACCAATGCGCTGGTCAATTCCTCTACCAAAAACATTATGATGGAGTTGTTCAGCAAGCATTATAAAATTATGCATTTTGCAGGCCACGGCATTTACGACCCCGAAAACTGTAACGTAGGCATTGCCATTGGTGGCGGTATTTGCATAGACCCCGCCATGATTAATCAAATTGGCTACGTGCCCGAATTCATCTTTATTAACTGTTGTTATTCCGGTGTTTTAAATGCCAGTGACGATGCCTATAGCAAAGACCGCTACAGACTGGCCGCAAATGTAGGCACCCAACTGATTGAAATGGGCGTTAAAGCCATTGTTATTTCGGGTTGGGCCGTAAACGATAACGCCGCAAAAGTATTTTCGGAAACCTTTTATGAAAAAATGTTCCAAGGTTACGATTTTGGAAATGCTGTACAGTTGGCGCGTTTCGAGTGTTACCAAAAGCATAAAAGTTCGAATACTTGGGGGGCATACCAATGCTACGGCAACCAGTTTTATAAATTCAAAAGTCGAAGAAAATTCAGCGAAAGCGAACAAGAATATGTTGTGGCATCGCAAATCCACACCGATTTGGATAATTTACTCATTTCCATTCGCGATAAAAAAGAAGATAAAATTTCTGCCCAAACCCGATTAGACAAATACATCAATTTGGCACAGGAATCCAATTTACTCGATGCCATGGTACTAGAAAAAGAAGCCATGATTTACGACGAATTGGGCATGAGCAATATTGCCTACGAAAAATATAAAGGTCTGTTTAAATTCGACAATGGCAACTATTCCATTAAGGCTTTAGAGCAGTATTGCACGGTGCAATCTTCACGCTTGAAAAATGATATCGAAGAAGCCAAAAAATCCAAAAAAGCGAATGCTGTTAAAGATACCATTTCGGCCTATCTCGACGAAATTAAACTATTGACCTTGGCCGGTCGCAATGCCAGCCGACTGAACATTGTGGGCAACACTTACAAACAAACGGCCCGCTATTTGCCCAAAAACGAAGAAATTGAATATTTGCAATATGCTTTTGAGTATTACAAAGAATCTTTGGACACATCGGACGACAAATTTAGCGGCCAATACCTCGATGCCCTTTCAAACCTCATATTCATAGCACATATACTCGAAAGTTTGAACGGCAAAAAAATGCTCACTCTTTTAAAGGAAAGCAAAACTTTTAAAAAGGTGAACAACCTTGAAAAATTCCTTGACGATTTCTACAAAGAACTTGACGATTTTGATAAAGCCGACCTCGATATTTCTGTACTCATTGGCATGACCGAAGTGAGCTACGCCATTTTGTTGATAAACCCCGAAAACAAAAGCCACCGTGAAGACACCATTTTAAGTTGGTACAAGCAGATTTTTCAGCAAATGTACAGTCAGCGCTACATCAACATTGAAATTGAACAAATTGATTTTCTACAACATTATGTGAAAAACAAAAAAATCAATGACAGTTTAAAAGCGATAAAAAAAGAATTGAACAAATACTAAATCTATAAACTATGCCTGTGTTATATTTAGGAAGTTGCGATGCCGGAAAACAGCCAAACAGCCGAACTGCTTATTTAAAGCCCTACCATATCGACGGGCTATTAATAGGAAAAGTGTCATTTCGTGACGACGACCGCACCAAGTGGCGTTCCTTTCGCGAAAGCAGCGGCAGCGATGTACTACAACTACAAAAATTTCTGCACAGTGCCGGTTTTATGCCCCGTTGCGCTTTTGATGGGGTGTTTGGTTATGTTACCCAAGCGGCGGTTAGGCTGTTCCAAGAATATGTTAGAACGATGGAAAACGTTCCGGGCATGGTTCCAGACGGCATTGTGGGTTCGGGTACTTGGTCGCATATCAATCGCTGGATTCAAGAAGGCAAAGTTTCAGAATTGGGACAACATTCGGCCAGCAACCCAACCCCGGAATATACCCTTTGGATGAATTTGCTCAACCAAGCCAAGCAACATTACGTAGCCAATCCCGGGCCCATTTTAAAACATTTGAGCAGCCTTTCAAAAACCTACGCCACTAAAAAACCAAAAGATTGGGATTTTAGTAGCAACAACATCCACCTAATTGGAGTTCGCCGAAAGCAAACCGAAAGTGCCACACGTCGGGATAACGACGATTTATTTTTTCTGTTGATTAACGGGATGGTATTCACCTTTTGGGGCTCCACCGACCCCAGTGTTGCGATGGCCCAACGGAAAGATGAAGCCTTTTTAATTGAAGGACAGCATTTGTACCGTTTTGGTTGGCATAAAATTTCCGTAGAGAATAAAATATACCGCGCCCTGAAACCGGCCGATCCGAACGGCGTGATGATTATCCGCGATTGGGACAACGACAATGCCTTTACCAACAACGATATAAAAGTGACCGATAGCCAAGGGAAGTTAAAGGGTCTTCAAGTAAACCCTTCCATCAATATCCATTGGACGGGGGTTGGCCGTTCCAATTTCTCAGCTGGATGCCAAGTTATTGCCGGAAAAAGTTACCTAAACCATAAAAACGAACTTCAGAATTGCTCAAAATTTGCATCAACCAGTTATGGCGAACTTACAGATTCTGATAAAAAAACCAAAGGAGCTTACAATGTATTTACTGATTTGGTACTGTGCTACGCCCCGCCCAATCTTACCCAATTGCACTATACGTTAGGACGCGAGGAGTCATTAGGATTGTCGGCCAACTTCGGAGGTGATTTCGCTTCAAAAACTTTAAATCGTTTAAAATCTGTTTAAAACATTCAAAAGAAAATGAAAAAACACATCAAAATACTCGCGCTCACTTCCTTTTGTTTCTTATTCTCTTCGTGTTATTCCGTGAGGTTACGAAGTGTGAATGGCGCCCCGCAACCCGACCCGTTAATGAGCCGGGACGATTATTATCGGGGCATGCAGGTGGTGGAACTTGATACGGTCATCAAAATCGATGTTACCTCAAAAGATTTCACCTATTTAATTAAGGAAACCGACGCTTGTAAAACCGGAAAACTGCATACGGTAGAATTCAAAAACACATTTGGAGGCTCGCTGTTGAGCGTGGTTACCTTCGGAAGAAAGCGCAAAATGAAAATAAAATACGTTTGTATGAAACCCACAAATTAACATTATGGCCACCACAAAAACACATAACCTAAAGGAATGGGACAC
Organism: uncultured Flavobacteriaceae bacterium; assembly: GCA_964653155.1. Classification (GTDB taxonomy): domain Bacteria; phylum Bacteroidota; class Bacteroidia; order Flavobacteriales; family Flavobacteriaceae; genus Flavisericum. The sequence goes on from CAZZDI010000163.1 coordinate 3,918, forward strand.
CCTCCACAACAACGGCCCATTTCCGTTGAAAAAACTCTACATCACCGAGTTGGAAGGCGACGGAAATATGCCCAATAAAATAGACCGATACAATGATGCCACCAAGGAAATCCATCGATTAATCAAGGAAACGCACGAGGCCAATCATGGGTTTAGGGCTTACGGTTCGGCGTGGTCCATGAACAATATTGCACACCACCGCGACCGCATGCA
>CAZZDI010000163.1:4230-6350 GCA_964653155.1 uncultured Flavobacteriaceae bacterium
CTTTTGCCGAAAAATTCAGTAAAAAGATAATACGTGATGATGATTTGTTCAATGCCGCACTGGTGGGACTGGGCGGTTTTGGCTTCATCCACGGGGTAGTCATCGAAGCTGAACCCCGATTTCTGCTGAACCGCTACGTTAAAAAAATTGACAAAAATATCGCATTAAAGCTGGCCGATACGATGGATTTTAAAAATTCAACCTTCAAAATTCCAGAGGAAACCACTCCCGAAGGTCGTGGCAAAACGCCGTACCATTACAAAGTGTTTATCAACCCTTACAGCAACGAGCCCGAATATGTGGTGGAACTGATGTACAAAGCCCCATTTATAACCGATTACAAAGACCCCTTCCCTATAATCAAACAATCGCTTTACCGCGATTTGATTTACTTGTTTACGAAAATGGCCGAAAATTTTCCGAAGAGCATTCCGTGGTTGGTAAAGCGCCTTCGGAAATCCATCTTACCAAAAGTGGACGAAAATTTAACGGGCACCCTTCCCGAAATTTTTTGGGATGCCCCCTACCAAGGACCTGCTTTTGCCTGTTCGGTGGGAATTGACCATAAAAATTCATCGAAAGCCCTTAAACTATTGGCCGATTTAACAAAAAACGAAGGTCCCATTCCGGGAATTTTCGCCATGCGTTTTGTAAAGCAAACCCAGGCCACCTTGGGCTTTACCAAATTCCCGATTACTTGTGTACTGGAAATTGATGGCGTACTCTGGAAAAAGACCCGAAGAATAATGAGTCTCAAGGAATATTCGAGGCGTATTATTGAAGTTTTGCAGAAAAACAACATTCCGTTTACACAACATTGGGGCAAAAATAGCGATTGGGCGTTCCCAAATTTGGTTAACGACATGTACGGCGAAAGCGTAGTAAACGAATGGAAAACACAACGGAAGAAACTGTTGAGCGATGATATGCTCACTTTTTTTTCAAATGATTTTTTAACATCAATTAAACTATCAACTCAAACAACATTTACCGATTCGAACAACCATATTATAACATAAACATTGACACAAACTAAAATTCTTTTTTATGAAAACATCAACACACAACATCAAAAACCTGCTTACATATTTAATTTTTTCAACTTTCTTATTTTTAGGCACAACATTTCAATCTTGCAAAACAGAGAAGAAAAACCCAAAAACAGAAACCGCTGAACCCGAAATAAAAAAAGCCCCATTCATTGAAATAATAACCGAAAGCATGGATTTCCAAATGCCCGACACTATTACATCGGGTTGGAACACTTTCAAATACAAAAACTTATCGCCACAAACTCACTTTTTCCTCATTGACAAATACCCCGAAGGAAAAACATCAAAAGATGCTGAAACACTTGTTGCCCCTGTATTTGACAGCGCCATGAAATTAATCATGGAAGGAAAAACGGAAGAAGGCTTTGCAGAATTTGCCAACTTACCTGAGTGGTTTAGCGAAGTTGTGTTTATTGGGGGATCTGGACTTACTTCACCAATGAAAACGTCTGAAACAATCCTAAACCTGAAACCTGGCAAGTACATGATTGAATGCTATGTAAAAATGAGCAATGGCGTATTCCATACCTCTATGGGCATGACCAAAGATTTGGTTGTAACCAACACCGATTCTGGAAACCAACCACCAACTGCCAATACTAAAATTACCATTTCCAGCAAAGAAGGTATCGTGTTTAACGACTCAATAAAAACCGGAAAACATATTTTTTCCGTATTCTTTAAAGACCAAATAACCCATGAAAACTTTGTTGGCCACGACGTTAATTTGGTGAAGCTGGATGAAAATGCCGATTTAAAAATATTAGAAAACTGGATGAATTGGGCCGACCCTAAAGGCCTCATTGACCCCGCTCCTAAAGCCATAACTTTTTTAGGCGGAACAAATGATATGCCCGAAGGCAACACAGGCTATTTTTCAGCAAATTTAACCGCGGGGCGTTATGCATTAATTTCTGAAGTGCCCAATGCAAGCAGCAAGAATATGCTTAAAATATTCGAGTTAACCGACTAAAACCACTCCTTATTTTTCTGGAATATGCTTTAATATTTCTAAAACAAACGCCCAATATTTTTGAACGGATGAAATCTGGGCGCGCTCATCTGGCG
>CAZZDI010000164.1:0-6338 GCA_964653155.1 uncultured Flavobacteriaceae bacterium
AGTAATAGCGTTAGAATTCCACTAAACTTTGTTTTCATTTTATAATTATTTGAATTAGTCAATGTCAAAAATCCTAAAATAAAGTTAATTAAACAATAATTTCTCGTTAAAATTTAAGTTTTACTATTTGGGTAATTGTGTTTTTTGCAGTAAAAAAGCCAAATAAGAGAATATAATTTAAAATATTTTTTGGTTTGGTGTGAATTTTATTGTTTGAAAATCATTTAGTTATGCGTGCATAATTTTTTTATGTGTTTGGTTTTTAGGTTGTTTTGCGGATTTGTTGAAATGTTTTTTTGAGTGTTAATTTTTTTAAAAATATGCAGTAAGGCTAAGGTGTACTTTAGAATCGGAGAGTTTGAAGTTAGAGTTTTCGCTTTTTCCATTGGCATAATTCAGCTTGAAGAGCCCGGCTTTTGTAAGTAGTCCGAAGCCAAAGCCATAACCGAAAAGCTTTTGTTGGGTATTGGTGATTTTATTTTCGAAATAACCGGCATCAAAAATAGAGTGTACGTAAATGGTGCTGGCCAGTTGAAAACGATATTCGGTGTTGATGATGCCGTAAAACGAACCAAAAAGACTGTTTTCTTCAAAACCTCGAATAGAGTTGATGCCTCCAAACCTGAAGAGTTCATTTTCAAAATAGCTGTCCGACAACAAGTACGCACCGTTTGTTCTTAAAAATATTGAGTTTTTTGGGTTTAGGCTGAAAATGTTTGAAGCATCAACATTCAATAAAATTTGATTTTCGGAGCGTAAATCAGTTTTTCTCCGTCCTGTTCCTATTTCGATATTGAAATTTGTTTTTAAGGGGAAGAGTAAGTTTAAAAGTTGAAGATGCTGATATTGGTAGCCAGCAGTGTAAAAGGTGGAGTTGTAGTCTTGAAGGCTTGGCGGGTTGTTGTTTTGCAGGTAGCTGGATTCTGTTGATGTTATTCCGGCACTTATTTGCTGTTTGGAGTTGATCTGATAGTGGATTTTTGCTGTTTGGTCTGTAACGGTGAAAGAAGAATCTTTTTTGAAAATCCGTAAAGCCAAATCTATTCCTATTGGTGAATTGAACAGATAAGGCATGCTTGTGCTGGCTTCAAAGGTTTTTTGGTCATTTTCATCACTTTTGTAAAGCAGCCGGAAGGTTTCTCCAAAATTTAAATTGTTGGTTAGGTTTAGGTTTAGGTAACCATCAAACTCCAGTTTGTTGGTGTCTTCATTGGTGCCAAAACCTAAAAAACCGTCAAAGGCATTGCTCGTGGTTTTTCCTAGATAGAGGTATAAAATGGTAGAATCTTTTGAAAATAGCACTTCGGGTGGTTTTAGTTCTTTCGCAAAATTTAAATTGGAAAGCTGTTCGGTTTTGTTTTTTATGGCCGATAAACTGAAAACCTGCTTGGGTTTGATCTTTAAATAATGTTTCAAAAAGCTCTTCGGGAATTTTTCGTAACCTTTTAAAACTATGTCGTCAATGGTTCTGCTTTTTGCTGGAACGGTTATTTCTAGTTGGGCTTGCAGTGTAGAGTCGTTTTTTATTTTGATTTCCGATAAACGTAATTTTGAAAACGGAAACCCGGCCTCGGAAATTTTTCGATTCATTTGCTTTAGGGCAGCCGCAGCAATTTCAAAAGGGATTTCAAAATAGTCTTCAAAAATTTTGTTTGAAATGGAATTGGCTATGGAGGCGTTAAACGTTTTTTTGTCAAAATAAATGTGAAGGTTCCGGAATCTTCGCTTCAGGTCAATTTTTGCCAAAAACGTAGAGTCGTTTATTTTTTCAATTTTACCGGTGCCATTTTCAATATATCCCCACCTGTAAAGTGTGTTTTGCACAGATTCCACTTCGGCTGTTAACGATTCAAAATCGATGTGTTGTTTTTGGTGGCCAAGGGAGTCTATAATACGTGTTTCCCTGTGGGTTTCGCCTTCTATTTTCAGCCATAAATTTTGCCCAAATCCTTCCGAAGAAAAAAAGGTATATATAATAAGGAGTAAAACAGCGGTTTTTTTCACGAAAAACAAGGTGGGTTTTTAATGTAAATCTAACGGAAAATTTCGCCTATTGATATAGTTGATGTTATTATTTTTAAATCCAACTGAAAATTAATGAATTAGGATTTGAATTATTCGAATTAATTTCTACCTTTGCAGCCCTCTAAATAGAGGTTAATAAAATTTATATTAAAATTTATGCCAACAATTTCGCAATTAGTAAGAAAAGGAAGAGCCAAAATAACCAAGAAGAGTAAATCGGCTGCTTTGGATTCTTGTCCGCAAAGACGTGGTGTATGTACTCGTGTTTACACGACAACCCCTAAAAAACCTAACTCAGCAATGCGTAAGGTGGCAAGGGTGCGTTTAACGAACGGAAACGAGGTTAACGCATACATTGGCGGTGAAGGACATAATTTACAAGAGCACTCGATAGTATTGGTTAGAGGCGGAAGGGTAAAAGATTTACCAGGTGTTAGATATCACATTGTGCGTGGCGCGCTTGATACCGCAGGTGTTAACGGCCGTACGCAACGTCGATCTAAGTATGGTGCTAAACGCCCTAAAAAGTAATTAAAACTTTAAGAAGAAGACATGAGAAAAAGAGCAGCAAAAAAGAGACCGCTTTTACCAGATCCACGTTTTAACGATCAGTTAGTAACGCGTTTTGTTAACATGATGATGTGGGATGGTAAGAAGTCTGTAGCTTTTAAGGTATTCTACGATGCTATTGATATTGTAGATTCAAAGAAAACAGACGAAGAAAAAACAGCTTTAGAGCTTTGGAAAGATGCCCTTTCTAATGTGATGCCTCACGTAGAAGTGCGTAGCCGTCGTGTTGGTGGCGCAACGTTCCAAATCCCGATGCAAATTCGTCCAGATAGAAAAGTTTCAACGGCCATGAAATGGTTGATTGGCTATGCCAGAAAACGTAATGAAAAATCTATGGCTTTGCGTTTGGCTTCAGAGATTTTAGCGGCAGCTAAAGAAGAAGGCGCGGCAGTTAAGAAACGTGTAGATACTCATAAAATGGCAGAAGCCAACAAAGCATTCTCGCACTTTAGATTCTAATAAAACATGGCAAGAGATTTAAAATATACAAGAAACATAGGTATTGCAGCCCATATTGATGCTGGAAAAACAACAACAACAGAGCGTATTCTTTTCTATACGGGCGTAAACCATAAAATAGGAGAAACTCACGAAGGAGCCTCTACTATGGACTGGATGGAGCAGGAGGCAGAAAGAGGTATTACCATTACTTCGGCTGCAACTACTTGTTCATGGAAATTCCCGATGGAAAACGCTCAGCCCTTACCGGAAACCATGGATTATCATTTTAATATTATCGATACTCCTGGCCACGTAGATTTTACGGTTGAAGTAAACCGTTCGTTACGTGTACTGGATGGTTTGGTGTTTTTGTTTAGCGCGGTTGATGGCGTTGAGCCACAATCTGAAACGAACTGGAGGCTTGCTGATAACTACAAAGTGCCACGTATCGGGTTTGTTAACAAAATGGATCGTCAAGGGGCAAACTTCCTTGAAGTGAACAAGCAGGTTAAGGAAATGTTGAGGTCTAACGCCGTGCCAATTGTTTTGCCTATTGGTGACGAGGCCGATTTCAAAGGAATTGTAGATTTAGTTAAAAATCGTGCGGTAGTATGGCATGACGATAACTTCGGGTCAACTTTCGACGTAGTTGATATTCCTGAAGAAATGAAGGAAGAAGTTAGAGAATACAGAGCATTGTTAATTGAAGAGGTAGCTACTTACGACGAGAATCTGCTGGAAAAATTCATGGAAGATGAAGATTCTATTACAGAAGACGAAGTGCACGCCGCTTTAAGAGCAGCAGTAATGGATATGGCCATTATACCAATGGTATGTGGTTCGTCATTTAAAAATAAAGGTGTTCAATTCTTGTTAGACGCTGTATGTCGTTATTTACCTTCACCTTTAGATAGAGATAATATTAAAGGAATAAACCCAGAAACCGAGAAGGAAGAAACGCGTAAGCCAGATGTTAAAGATCCTTTCGCGGCATTGGCGTTTAAGATCGCTACCGATCCTTTTGTTGGGCGTTTGGCTTTCTTTAGAGCGTATTCTGGTCGTTTGGATGCAGGTTCTTATATTTTAAATAACCGTTCAGGTAAAAAAGAGCGTATTTCTCGTATTTACCAGATGCACGCCAATAAGCAAAATGCTATCGATTTTATCGAAGCTGGAGATATTGGTGCGGCTGTTGGTTTTAAAGATATTAAAACCGGTGATACCATGACAGATGAAAAACATCCAATTGTTTTGGAGTCAATGAACTTCCCAGACCCGGTTATCGGTATTGCTGTAGAGCCTAAAACCAAAGCCGATGTTGATAAATTGGGTATGGCTCTAGGTAAATTGGCTGAGGAAGACCCTACGTTTACAGTAAGAACAGACGAGGCTTCAGGACAGACAATTATTTCTGGAATGGGAGAGCTTCACTTAGATATTATTGTTGACCGTCTTAAGCGTGAGTTTAAGGTAGAAGTAAACCAAGGTCAGCCACAGGTAGAGTACAAAGAAGCAATTACGCAACGTGCCGAACACAGAGAGGTTTACAAGAAGCAATCTGGTGGTCGTGGTAAATTCGCCGATATTGTATTTACACTTGAGCCTGCTGAAGAAGGTAAGGATGGATTAGAATTCGTTTCTGAAATTAAAGGCGGTAACGTTCCTAAAGAATTTATACCATCTATAGAAAAAGGATTCAAAATGGCTATGGTAAACGGTCCATTGGCAGGATATGAAGTTGACGCCATGAAAGTAACCTTAACCGATGGTTCGTACCACGATGTGGATTCTGATCAATTGTCTTTCGAATTGGCCGCAAAATTAGGTTTTAAAGCTGCGGCAAAAGCTGCAAAAGCGGTAATTATGGAGCCTATGATGAAATTGGAAGTTATTACTCCAGAAGAAAATATGGGTGATATAGTTGGTGACTTGAACAGAAGAAGAGGGCAGGTTAACGATATGAGTGATAGAGCTGGCGCTAAAGCAGTAAAAGCTATTGTGCCATTATCTGAAATGTTTGGCTATGTAACTACATTAAGAACATTATCATCAGGTCGAGCAACGTCAACTATGGAATTTTCACATTACGCTGAAACACCTTCAAACATATCTGAAGAAGTGATTAAGGCAGCTAAAGGTGTTGAAGCTTAAAATCTAAGAAAATGAGTCAAAAAATCAGAATAAAATTAAAATCTTACGATCACAACTTGGTTGATAAATCGGCCGATAAGATTGTAAAAACAGTAAAAAGTACTGGTGCTGTCGTAACGGGGCCAATTCCTTTACCAACACACAAAAAAATATTTACTGTACTGCGTTCTCCACACGTAAACAAGAAATCAAGAGAGCAATTCCAATTATCTTCTTATAAAAGATTGATGGATATTTACTCTTCATCATCAAAAACCATTGATGCCTTGATGAAGCTTGAGTTGCCAAGTGGTGTTGAGGTTGAGATAAAAGTCTAACGGACTTTTATCGAAATTCCGAACTTGTTTCGGAATCTCATCAAAAGACCCTGAAACAAGTTCAGGGCATGCATGTCCCACCGATGCGGTCGCGGGAAAAACGGAAAAATACATTTCAGGGACGGAAGGTATTTTGTCCCTGAAATTTTTTAAAGTATTGTCAGTTCGAGTGTTTCGACGTAAGGAGAAATGTATCGAGAACAATAAATAAATTAATTAATAACAAAGATTGAAGGTTTTGTTCGGATTAATTCTGAAATCGTAAATCAACAATCGTAAATCGTAAATTAAAATGTCTGGGTTAATTGGAAAAAAAATCGGTATGACCAGCATCTTTGATGAAAACGGGAAAAACATTCCTTGTACAGTAATCGAAGCAGGTCCATGTATCGTTACCCAAGTCAGAACTGAAGAGGTTGACGGCTACGAAGCTGTTCAATTAGGTTTCGATGACGCGACAGAAAAAAGCGCTACAAAGGCAGACATCGGTCATGCCAAAAAAGCGGGTACTTCTGTAAAGCGTAAAATCGTAGAGTTCAAAGGTTTTGATGAGGAGTACAAATTAGGAGATTCTATCACTGTAGATCACTTTGTTGAAGGTGAATTTGTTGATGTGTCTGGTATTTCAAAAGGAAAAGGATTCCAAGGTGTTGTAAAGCGTCATGGTTTTGGTGGTGTAGGTCAAGCTACCCACGGTCAGCACAACCGTTTAAGAGCGCCAGGTTCTATTGGAGCCGCTTCTTATCCTGCTAGAGTATTCAAAGGCATGAAAATGGCCGGAAGAATGGGTGGTGAAAAAGTGAAAGTTGAAAATTTAAGAGTATTGAAAGTAGT